>CAVICC010000051.1:0-19036 GCA_963641405.1 bacterium
AAGCACGCCGCCAGCGTTCATCCTGAGCCAGGATCAAACTCTCATGTTAAAAGTTGATCTCGTCAAGTTAAACTTGGCTAATTTGTTCATTCAGATAAATCTGAATTTACTGTTTAAAGGTCTTCAATTTTCATTGAAGTGTTCTGATTGATTCTCAAAATCTTTCAAGGTTTCTCACTGTTCAGTTATCAATGTTCTTTATTTTATTGCTGTAATCAGCTCAACTAGTTTATCATAATCAGTTCGTCTTGTCAAGAACTTTTTTGATTTATTTTTTTAGAGCTTTTGCTCTTTCGTCTCGCGACAGCTTGTTAATTTTATCAAAGCGTTTTGCTTTTGTCAAGAACTTTTTAAACATTTTTTATTTTCTATAAGAGATAAAACGGAGAAGGAGGGATTTGAACCCTCGCGCCAGTTTCCCGACCTATACCCTTAGCAGGGGCACCTCTTCGGCCACTTGAGTACTTCTCCAAAGTCTTACATAAAATATTCAAATGTTTTGCGCACTTTCGTGACGCATAGATTATTTTATTCACTTTTATCTTATTTGTCAATAGGTAAATTATATTTTTTTAAATTCTTTTATTGAAGTCTCGTAGAGATTGTTTCCTTCACTATCTATAACAACTATTACAGGAAAATTTTCTACATATAACTTTCTTATTGCTTCTGCTCCAAGGTCATCATAACAGATAACTTCAGATGTTTTTATACACTTCGACAGAAGTGCACCGGCTCCTCCTACGGCTGCAAAATATACTGCTTTGTTACGTATTACCGCATCTATTACTTCCTGTGATCTTTTTCCTTTGCCTATCATGGCTTTTTCACCAAGTTCCAACAGTCTTGGCGCATATTTGTCCATACGCGTCGCTGTTGTAGGTCCTGCTGAGCCAATTGGACGTCCTTCTCTTGCCGGTGAAGGTCCCATATAGTAGATTGTTGCATCTTTTATGTTGATTGGCAGATTTTCATTTCTGTCAAGTGCCTCTATCATTCTTTTATGTGCAGCATCTCGTGCCACATATATTTCACCTGTTATGTATACATAATCACCTGATTTCAAATTCTTTGTGATATACTCTGTTATCGGAGTATTAACATGCTTTTCCATTTTTCTCTCCCGTCTGTTTTATAAATTTTTTGTGACCGTTCATCATATTCACAGTTTTAAGCTCTTTCAAATTGTGCTTTACTCATCAATTTTTATTTTATATTTCTTTAACCATATGTCTGTTTACATGGCAGCATATATTAACAGCCACAGGAAGTCCTGCAATATGCGTAGGGTATGTGTTTATATTTACGGCTAAGGCGGTAGTGCTTCCACCTAGTCCTCCCGGTCCGATACCAAGTTTATTTATTTTTTTAAGCATTTCTTTCTCAAGATCTGCAACGTATTCTATGTCTGAGTGTTCACCAACTTCTCTTGTCAGTGCTTTTTTTGCCATAACTGCGCATTTTTCAAATGTGCCTCCTATTCCCACTCCAACTACCATAGGCGGGCAGGCATTCGGCCCAGCATCAGATACAGCGGTCATTATTGCTTTTTTTACTCCCTCTATGCCGTCTGCTGGCTTTAACATAAATACACGGCTCATGTTCTCACTTCCAAATCCCTTTGGAGCAAATGTGATCTTTACTTTATCTCCACTGATGATAGAGTAGTGAATGACAGCCGGGGTATTGTCTTTTGTATTTTCACGGATTATAGGGTCATTTACAACCGACTTTCTTAGATATCCGTCCATATAGCCTAATCTTACGCCTTCGTTTATCGACTCTTCTAAAACTCCACCTGTAAAATGTACATCCTGACCGATTTCTACAAAAAATACTGCCATTCCCGTATCCTGGCAGATTGGTATCATATCTTCTCCAGCAATTTTAAGATTTTCCTGAAGTTGGTCTAATATTTTTCTTCCGAGAGGTGACTCCTCTTTTTCTGTTGCATTTTTTAGCGCTTTATCCATATCCTCTGATAGAAAATGGTTTGCCTGAATACACATTTCCTTAACTGCGTCTGTTACATTTTGGACATTTATTTCCCTAATCATGTATTTTCCTCTCTTTCCTTGCATAAATATATTTATATTTTATAGTGTTTCCCTTTACCAAATTGTTGTTACTTATCTACTTAAGGCATAATTTATATTATACTTATCCACAAAATATTATATTCATGTCGTTATTTGTTTATATCTATACCATTAAAAATTTATTATGTTTATATTTTTTCCGTAGATATTTACTCATTCCACTTTTATTGTCAAAGAGCAGGATCCTGTGATCCTGCTCTTTATTTAATATAAATGCCTATTTTGATTCAGAATCTGACTATTTTATTTCTGATTCTTCTTTAATTTCTTCGGGAGACATAAGAGATTTATCCTCAACTACCTTTGCAATGCTTGCAACGCTTACACCTTCTTTAAGGTTTATGAGTTTAACTCCTGTTGTAACTCTGCCGAGTAGGGTAGTATCACTTACCTGGATTCTTATGATGATACCCTCTGTCGTGATAAGCATCACTTCATCGTCCTTGCTGACTGATTTTACACCTACCAGATTTCCTGATTTTTCTGTAATTTTATAGCACTTAACACCTTTTCCACCACGATTCTGTGTAGAAAATTCATCAATAAGTGTGCATTTTCCTAATCCATTTGAAGAAACTATCATAACAGACTCACCCATTGATGCTGTCTGCATTGCTATAACGACATCGTTTGGCGCAAGATTCATTCCTATAACTCCCATTGTTGTACGTCCTGTAGAACGCACGTCTGTTTCTTTGAACCTAATACACTGTCCAAATTTGGTAAATAGGAATATGTCCTCTGAATTGTCTGTTACTTTTACCTCTATAAGTCTGTCATCCTCTCGCAGATTTATCGCAGCAAGTCCATTTTTGCGGATATTTTCATAATCCTTGATAGGAGTTTTCTTGACTATTCCGCTTCTTGTAGCCATGAAAAGATATTTGTTGTCCTCATATTCCCTGATTGGTATCATGGCTGTTATTTTTTCATCCGGCTGGAGAGGTATAAGATTGATGATGGCAGTTCCTCTTGATGTACGGCTTGCCTCAGGTATCTCATATGCCTTTATGCGGTATACCCTTCCTGTATTTGTAAAAAACATGAGATAATGATGTGAGGTGGTCATGAGCATCTCGACAATGTAATCATCCTCGATAGTCTCCATTCCCTTTATTCCTTTGCCACCGCGGTGCTGAGCCTTGAAATTGTCAGTACTCATGCGCTTTATATATCCAACCTTTGTCATAGTAATGACTGTATTTGTCTCCGGAATGAGATCCTCCATTGACATATCATATTCGTCATAACCGATCTCTGTCTTTCTGTCATCGCCATATTTGTCAGCTATTGCAATGATCTCTTCCCTGATAACACCGAGAAGCTTTTTCTCATCTGCAAGGATAGCACGAAGTTCTCCTATAAGAGCCATGAGTTCTTTGTACTCAGCCTCTAATTTTTCACGCTCCAAACCTGTCAGGGCACGAAGTCTCATATCTACGATAGCCTGAGCCTGCTCATCGGAAAGTGCAAATCTCTCCATCAGTCGTGTTTTTGCCTCGGCTGTGGTCTGGCTGGAACGAATGATACTTATTACTTCGTCAATATTATCCTGTGCAATTATCAATCCTTGCACTATATGTGCTCTTGCCTCGGCTTTGTCAAGGTCATACTGTGTACGTCTAGTAACTACTTCCTTCTGATGAAGCAGATAGTAGTTAAGCAGATCATATAAATTTAATACCTTTGGCTCTCCGTTTACAAGTGCAAGATTTATTACTCCAAATGTATCCTGAAGCTGTGTATGTTTGTATAAAAGATTAAGTACTACGCTTGGATTTACGTCACGTCTTAACTCAACAACGATTCTCATTCCTTCACGGCTTGTCTCATCGCGAAGGTCTGTGATACCGTCAATCCTTTTATCCTTGTGAAGCTCCGCTATTTTCTCTATAAGGCGGGCTTTATTTACGTTGTAAGGCAGCTCAGTCACGACAATACGATTCTTGCCGTTGTCCATTGGCTCGATATTTGTAACCGCGCGCACTCTGATTTTTCCACGGCCTGTTCTATATGCCTCTTTAATGCCGCTTGTTCCGAGAATAATACCACCAGTTGGAAAATCAGGACCTTTTACTACCTCAATAAGTTCTTCTATAGTCGTCTCTTTTTCCTCTATATCGTTGTCAATAAGGCGCACTACGGCATTTACCACTTCACGTAAGTTATGAGGTGGGATATTTGTAGCCATACCTACGGCTATACCTGTAGTTCCGTTTACCAGAAGGTTCGGGTATCTTGATGGTAGAACAGTAGGCTCTTTCTCTGTCTCATCAAAGTTTGGCTCGAAATCTACTGTGTTTTTATTTATATCTTTTATGAGCTCGAGTGAGATTTTTGAAAGTCTTGCCTCTGTGTATCGCATGGCAGCGGCTCCGTCACCATCGACAGAACCAAAGTTTCCATGACCGTCTACGAGTGTGTATCTCATAGACCAGTCCTGTGCCATATTTACAAGTGCTCCATAGATAGAGCTGTCTCCGTGAGGATGGTATTTACCCATTGTATCACCGACAATACGTGCACATTTTCTGTGTGGCTTGTCCGGTGTGTTTCCAAGCTCGACCATAGAATAGAGTACTCTTCGCTGAACTGGTTTAAGACCATCCCTCACATCAGGAAGGGCACGGCTGGCTATAACACTCATTGCGTAATCTATGTATGAGCTCTCCATTGTTTTTTTTAAATCGACCTGCTGAATCTGGTCAAATATTTTGTCATCCACTTAAAATTTACTCCTCCCTGCTAAATATCAAGATTTGTAACATATTTGGCATTTGCTTCAATAAACTCTTTTCTTGGCTCTACTTTATCACCCATCAGAGTTGTAAATGTGACATCAAGCTCAGAAGAATTCTCTCCGTCTATCATTACCTGTTTTAAAATTCTATGCTCAGGATCCATTGTTGTCTCCCAGAGCTGATCTGCATCCATCTCACCAAGTCCTTTGTATCGCTGGATCTTGTTGTTATTGTCACGTCCGATCTCGTTAATTATCTGTTTTAACTCGTCATCATCATAGGCATACCATACACCTTTGTTTTTCTCCACTTTGTAAAGTGGTGGTGTAGCAAGGTAAACATGACCTTCCTTGATCAGATCCGGCATGAATCTGTAGAGGAATGTAAGCATGAGAGTAGCAATATGAGCACCGTCAACATCGGCATCAGTCATGATTATTATCTTGTCATAACGCAGCTTAGTTATATCAAAATCCTCATGAATTCCTGTACCGAAAGCCGTGATCATGGCTCTTATCTCTGCGTTATCATATATACGGTCAAGTCTGGCTTTTTCTACGTTTAAGATTTTTCCACGGAGTGGAAGGATAGCCTGTGTTGCACGGCTTCTGGCTGTCTTTGCTGAACCACCGGCTGAATCTCCCTCGACTATGAAGATCTCACAGTTTTTAGGATCTTTGTCGGAGCAGTCTGCAAGTTTGCCCGGGAGAGTACCTCCATCAAGAGAGGTCTTTCTTCTCGTAAGATCCCTTGCTTTTCTGGCAGCCTCTCTGGCTCTCTGCGCCAGCAGAGATTTTTCACAGATATTTTTTGCCACTTCAGGATTCTGCTCAAGGAAATATGTCAGTTTTTCAGATACAACAGAGTCAACTGCTCCACGCGCCTCGCTGTTTCCAAGCTTCTGCTTTGTCTGTCCCTCAAACTGAGGTTCCTCAATCTTTATGCTGATGATAGCTGTAAGTCCCTCTCGGATATCGTCACCTGTAAGCGCAGGATCTGAGTCTTTTAATATCTTTTTCTCACGCGCGTATGCGTTAAACGTTTTTGTAAGTGCATTTCTGAAACCTGCGAGGTGAGTACCTCCCTCAGGTGTGATTACGTTGTTTACGAAACTGAAGGTCGAATCATTGAACGAATCATTGTGCTGCAGAGCCACCTCAACATACACACCATTCTGTATACCCTCGCAGTAGATGACATCATCATAAAGCGCCTCTTTTCCGCGGTTTAAATACTCTACAAATTCCTTAATTCCGCCCTCATAGTGGAACTGGTGGTTGTGATGGCTTCCTTCACGCACATCCTTTAAGATGATCTTAAGTCCTTTTGTCAGGAAAGCAGTCTCTCTAAGACGCTGTTTTAAGGTATCATAATCATATATCGTTTCCTCAAAAATTTCATCATCCGGCAGAAAATGTACTTTTGTGCCGTGAAGCTGTGGATCACACTGTCCAACAATCTTTACCGAATCATCTGTTTTTCCTCTCTTATAGCTTTGTCTGTAAATATTTCCATCCTTGTATACTTCAACAGTAAGCCATGTAGAAAGAGCATTAACTACTGACGCACCTACTCCGTGGAGACCTCCGGATACCTTGTATCCTCCTCCACCAAATTTTCCACCAGCATGAAGTACCGTAAAAACAACCTCAAGTGCTGATTTTCCAGCTTTGTGGTTTGTCCCTACAGGTATTCCTCGTCCGTCGTCCTGTACTGTGATGGAATTATCCTCCTCAATTGTGATCTCGATGTTCTTACAGTATCCCGCAAGTGCCTCGTCTACTGCATTGTCCACGATCTCATATACCAGATGATGCAGTCCTCTTGAAGATGTACTTCCGATGTACATTCCAGGTCTTTTTCTTACTGCCTCTAAACCCTCAAGTATCTGAATCTGGTCAGCTCCATATTCCTGATTGTTCTGCTGTATTTCTTTACTCATCTATAACCTCCACCTGACCTTTCACAACATGAAAGACCTTGTCCACCTGAAAGCGGTTTTTTACAAATTCATCTAATCCCGTACATGTTATTATCGTCTGTATATCCCTTATACTATTTAGCAGATAATTTTGTCTGTTGCTATCAAGTTCAGACAACACATCATCCAGTAAAAGTACGGGTGTATTATTTATATTTTTCTTTACCAGATCTATCTCCGATAGCTTGAGTGAGAGGGCAGAAGTCCTCTGTTGTCCCTGTGAACCGTATTTTCTTATATCGATTCCATCTATGGAAAAAAGCATATCATCTCTGTGAGGTCCAACAGTTGTCTGACAAAGCTTTAAGTCTTTATTTCTGGCGCGAATAATCTCATTCTCAAAAAAATTGTCATCAATATTTGGCTCATATTGAAGTATAAGTTTTTCTCTGCCACCGGATATACTACTGTGTATATCACCAATTATATCATTTATATTTACTACAAACTCACGCCTCTTCTGTATAATAAGCCTTCCATACTCCAAAAGCTGCATATCCCACACCTGCAGAGTGTCTAATAAATCCGGTTTGTGAGCTATATCTTTAAGAAGCTTATTTCTCTGCACAAGAATCTTGTTGTATTTTGAAAGATTGGAAAGATATATCTTATCTAGCTGACAAAGCTCAAAATCTAAAAATCTACGCCTTTCTGACGGACCGTTTTTTATTATATTAAGATCCTCAGGTGAAAAAAAAACTATATTAAGTATACCAAAAAGCTCACTGGCTTTCTTTATAGGCATTTTATTTATTGCCACACCTTTTGATCCATGCTGCCTTAAATGCATGTCTATCTGGAAATCTTTCTCATTTTTTGAAACAACAGTCCTGATATGTGCTTCTTCTCCTCCAAACCTGATCATCTCCCTATCCTTGCTTCCTTTGTGAGATTTGGTTGTACCGCTAAGATAGGCAGCTTCAAGTATATTTGTCTTTCCCTGTGCATTATCGCCATACAGAATATTTGTTCCGCTGTCAAAGTTAATATCCAGTTTTTCGTAATTTCTGAAATTACTCAGTTGGATTGACTTTATAATCATTTTACAACCTTAACCGTTTCTCCGTTGTATGAAAACACATCTCCGTCATAAAGTTTCTTTCCTCTTTGAAGCTCAGTCTGCCCATTTACGGTAACAAGACCATCTAAAATCATCATTTTGGCTTCAACTCCTGAGCTAACAAGGTTAGCTTTTTTTAAAGCCTGGCCTAATTTGATAAAATCATCCTGTTCTCTTATAGATATTTCTATCATAAAATCTCCTAGTTTGCTGATGTATTAAAGTTTACAGGAAGAATAAGGTAAATGAATTTGCCTTCATCATCCTTTATGAAACACGGTGCCTTGGGATTGACCATGTATAAATTGATCACTTCCTCATCGATTACACGAAGTGCATCTATGAAAAATTTAGGATTAAATCCTATCATAATGTCTTTTCCGTCTTTTTCGATATCGATGTCTTCATTCATTGAACCAATAAATGAATTTATGCGAAGACCCATATTGCCGTCAGTGATATTCATGATTATTGGTTTCTTGTCTCCCTCTTTTACAAGAAGGGTAGCACGGTCGATACAGTCAAGAAGCTCTCTCTTGTTAATGCGTACCTTTGTGTCATAATCAGATGATAACATCTGGTCTATCTTAAAATATTCTCCCTCAATTAGTCGTGATACAACGGTAGTTTCTTCAAACTCAAAAACGATATGATTTGCAGTAATATATATTATAACATCCTCGTCAACAGAGCCTGGTATGATCTTACTGATTTCTTGTAAAGTCTTTCCTGGAACTACAACTTTTTTACTATCGTAATGATTTTTCATCTCTATGTATCTGATAGAAATACGATGTCCGTCAAGTGAAACTACTTTAAGATGATTTTCTTCTATCTCAAAAAGTTCACCTGTCATAAGCTTATTATTGTCATTATCTGCTATTGAGAAAATAGTCTGTCTTATGATTTCTTTCAAAGTAAACTGTGAAAGTACGATAGATTCGTTTCTTTCGACATATGGAATATATGAAAAATCATCACCAGATTTTCCAACAATATTGAATTTGGCTTTTTCACATGAGATGACAGTTTTGAATGAACTGTCTGTTTCGATAGTAACGTCATTGTCTGGAAGTTTTCTAACAATCTCCGAAAAGATCTTGGCATCTAAAGCAATGACACCTCTTTCTACTATATTTCCTTCAATTCTTGTTTCAATTCCTAACTCCATATCATTAGCAATAAGTTTTATCTCGTTTGCAGATGCATCGATAAGGATACATTCAAGTATGGACATTGTAGTTCTTGTGGGAACTGCTTTTGATACGATATTAACACCTTTAAGTAAATTTGCCTTTGAACAAATAAGTTTCATTTAGAAAAAACTCCTTCCTGTGCGTGTATATAGATAAATAAAAAGATATTAGTAATATTATTCTTAGGGGGTGTTTAAAAGTTTAAAACCCTTGCAGGCTCTTTAACGACAAGGCCTAAGAGGATTGATAACTTTTTGAAATAGATGTTGAATGGAAAATGAAAAAAAATGATAACTTTTTATTCACTTTCCATCAACTGTTTATAAACGTCTTTATGTGGACATAAAAAGGGGGTTATCCCCAAATCATTCACAAGAAAAATAAAACACATATAAATAGGTAGAAACTAGTTTGGATTTATCTTTTTCTTGATAGTTTCTATGAGTGTACGTGTAGAATCATTTTCCTCGTAATCCTTGGTAACTTTTTTGATACCGTGGATGATAGTAGAGTGATCACGACCACCTAGAAGCTGGCCGATGACATCGAGAGAATCAGAAGTCATGGTTTTGCAAAGATACATGGCAATCTGTCTCGGGCGTGCAATTTCACTGCTTCTGGTTTTAGATATCATCTGATCTACTGATATATGGAAATGCTCTGATACAACTTCGATGATAAGCTGTGCTGTAATCTCGCGTGGCTTGTCAGGTGTGATGATATTGGAAAGTTCTCTCTCTGCGATATCCATGGTAATGTGTGTGTGCTCAAGATTATGGAAAGCTAAAAGCTTATTTAAAGCACCTTCAAGCTCACGGATGTTGGAGCTGATGTTTGAAGCTATGTAATTTAATATATCATCATCTATGTCAAAATTGTCTGTCTCTGCCTTCTTACGGAGAATTGCCATTCTTGTCTCATAATCTGGAGTGCCGATGTCAGCCATAAGTCCCCATTCGAATCGTGAGCGGATACGTTCTTCGAGTGTTTCCATCTCTTTAGGCGGTTTATCAGATGTTAGGATGATCTGTTTTCCCTGAGTTTGGAGAGTGTTAAAGGTATGGAAGAATTCTTCCTGAGTACTCTCTTTGCCAATAATAAACTGGATATCATCGATCATGAGCACATCAACAGTCCTGTATTTATCACGAAATTTGGTCATGGCTGAAGAATTACCATTACGAATAGATTCGATAACCTCGTTGGTAAACTCTTCAGATGTGACATAAAGTACCTTTGTGTTAGGCTTTTGTTCTATTATGAAATGACCGATGGAATGCATGAGATGGGTTTTACCAAGTCCTGGACCACCGTATATATATAGGGGATTGTAAGCTTCTCCAGGTGATTCAGCTACTGCCAGAGAAGCAGAGTGAGCAAACCTGTTGTTATTTCCAACTACAAATGTATCGAACGTATAGTTCGGATTAAGGTTAGAGTGGTCACCCTTAACTGGAGCTGCTGGCTCGGCAGGAACACTCTTACTTTCCTTAAAATTCATTGATTGAGCCTGATCAGGAAGGATAAACTTAATGTCATACTCGATACCTGTAAGCTCTATGACTGCAACCTTAAGAGGAAGGTAGTATTTTTTGTTAATGTAGCTGAGTCCCATCTGCTCTGATGGAACAAGAATGTAGAGAGTATTTCCGTCTATACCGAACACCTCGAGTGGTTTTATCCACGTATTAAAGGACACATCTGTAAGACCATGCTCTTCTTTTACCATCTGTAGTATTTCATTCCACTTTTCAATTACTTTATCCATTAAAGATCTCCGTTATTTCACATATAATGCATACATATCGGGAGAGTTGTCCACAATCCCATTTAACATATATACTACACTATTTTTGGGGATTAAGCAATGTAAAATGATTTACAAAAATATGTTATTAACTGTTATTAACGTTTTATGTACAAAGTTACCCACATGTTATTCACATATTGTGGATAACTTTTTTATATCTTGATAACTTTCCACAATATGTTGGTTTAGATTGATATTATGAATCAAAATATGAAAAGTTATCAAGAATCATTATATATATAGAAGAAACTCAATTTTCAACAATTAGCTTGTGGAAAAATTTATTCATGGGTAAATATGTATTAAGCGTAATCCGAAAAGAGCTGCGGCAGGAACCAGTATTGAAAAGCGTCCTGATGATATAGATAGCAGAGAAGAGTTTGGACACTGGGAAATGGACTCGGTGCTAGGGAAAAGGGGAAAATCGAAAAATGCATTAGTAGTGCTTACTGAACGTAAGACAAGGCATGAGAAGATCTTCAAAGTAAAAGATCATACTGCGGAGTCCGTTGTAAAATGTATCAATAGTCTGGAACGCAAGTGGGGTAAGCTCTTTCCTAAGATTTTTAAGACTATTACAGTTGATAACGGAACAGAGTTTTCGGACTGTAAAGGAATTGAGAAAACAGATGATAACGGAAAAAACGGACGTACAAAAGTATATTATTGTCATCCATATTGTAGCGCAGAACGTGGATCAAACGAAAATCAGAACAGAATGATCAGACGTCATATCCCCAAGGGGACTAACTTCGATAAAAAATCTAAAAAGGAGATCCAGAAAATAGAAGATTGGATCAATAACTATCCAAGACCAATGTTTGGTGGTAAATCATCCCAAGATCTATATAATGAAGAAATCAAGAAAATAATTTAATGAGTGGAACTGAATATTGTGTTTTTAATTCAGCTATATGTTAGGTGGATTTGTTGTTGTGGGAAAATTGAATATAAGAATGATTAAATATGCGCTTTATAGTATGAAAATGCATATTTAAAATTTTGAAAAATTGTTGCATTAAATATTTGATAATTCAAAAATTATAGAAAATGCAGAAAATTCTTGACATGAGAGGTATTTTTGATATAATTATAGCGATGTTTTTTAACGTAAAGGAGGTGGATATATATGAAGATGACATTCCAACCTAAAAAGAGACAGAGATCCAAAGTTCACGGATTCAGACAGAGAATGAAAACTGCTGGCGGAAGAAAAGTATTAGCAGCCAGAAGATTAAAAGGAAGAAAAAAATTATCAGCATAGGCCACATTTTTTGTGGTCTTTTCTTCTTTTTTGATTGTTTTTAAGAAGGATAGTTTCGAATGAAATTTTCAGATTCGTTAAAAAAGACTAAAGATTTTCAGAATGTGTACAACAATGGGATTTCATTTGCTAATAAATATCTCGTTATGTACATTCTTGAAAATGGAACACAAAATAATCGAATAGGTATATCAGTAAGTAAAAAAGTTGGAAATAGTGTTATTAGACATCACATAACTCGTCTCATTAGGGAGAGTTACAGGCTACATGAGGACATGTTCAATAGTGGTTTGGACATCGTAGTCATCGCAAGAGTGGGAGCGCGACATGTCGGATACATGGAGATAGAGAGCGCAGTCTTACATCTTGGAGGTCTTCACAAGATTTTAAGTAACTAGATTTATATTTTGACTAAGAAGATGGAATCGTTTTGAAAAAAATCTTGATATATACAATAAAATTTTATAGGAAATATATATCTCCAATGAAATCTACAAAATGTCCTTATTGTCCGACGTGTTCAGAGTATGGATTACAGGCAGTGGAAAAATATGGAGCAGTAAAAGGCGGACTTTTAGCGACATGGAGGATATTGAGATGTAATCCTTTTTCAAAGGGTGGTTATGATCCGGTTCCATAATGGAGGTTTTTATGTCGGGCATTGTATTAACCGCATATTCCGGTTCAATTCTCGGACCTATAGCGAAGTTCTTAGGATGGATAATGAACGGGATATACAGTGGTATATCACAGCTTACAGGTGGAAGAGTTGAGAGTGTTGTATTAAGTATCGTTATTATCACGATTATTATTTATATGTGTCTGCTGCCACTTACAATTAAACAGCAGAAGTTTTCGAAGTTATCTCAGAAAATGCAGCCTGAGATACAGGCTATTCAGGCTAAATATAAAAACAAAAAGGATCAGGCTTCAATGGCAGCTATGCAACAGGAAACACAGCTTGTATACGAAAAGTATGGTGTTTCACCTATGGGAAGCTGTATTCAGCTTATCATACAGATGCCTATTCTTTTTGCTCTTTACAGGGTATTCTATAATATTCCTGCCTATCTTGGAGGAGTAAAGGGTGCCTTTACAGGACTTGTTGATCAGATCCAGCAGACAAGCGGATATCAGGATACACTTATATCGCTCATGGATAAGTTTAGTTTTACTACATCGAGTGGTCTTAGCGCATCTAATGCTGCAGATAAGCTGGCAAATGCAAGTGGTGATACATTAAGCAATTATATTGTGGATATTCTCTATAAACTTCCTTCAAAAGGATGGGATGCTCTTGGAACATCTAAATATTTTCCTGATCTGACAGATGTAATAGATAGCACGCATAGTTCAATGCAGCATTTTAATTACTTTTTAGGTCTTAATATATCAGATACACCATGGAATATTATTAAGACTAATTTTGCAGATAAGCCTTCAAACTGGGTATTATTTATGATATTGGCCTTACTTATACCAGTATTGTCATATCTTACTCAGATGATAAACATCAAGCTTATGCCTCAGGCTGCAACAGGAAATGATCAGATGGCAAGTCAGATGAAGACTATGAATCTTCTTATGCCTCTTATGTCATTTGCTATCTGTTTTACAGTACCTGTTGGTCTTGGTATATACTGGATATGTAGTGCTCTTGTAAGAGGAATACAGCAGTTTTTTGTAAACAAGCACATTGAGAATCTTGATCTTGATGAGGTTATGAGGCAGAATCAGGAAAAAGCAAAAAAGAAGAGAGAAAAGATGGGTATTTCTGATACCTATATCAGAGATGCAGCTAGCATCAAGACTAAATCAATAGACAGCAAGGCAAATATTTCAGCTTCAGCAGAAACTGAGGAGAAGCTTGAGAAAGCAGCTAGTCTCAAGGCTAATGCAAAAGAGGGAAGTCTTGCATCGAAAGCAAATATGGTTAAAGAGTTTAATGAACGTAATTCTCGTAAATAGGGGGATAAATAATTGGAATATATTGAAGTATCTGCAAAGACAGTTGACGATGCTTTAACAGAGGCATCTATTAAACTTGGAACTACAAGTGAGAATCTCGAATATGAAATAATTGATAAAGGAAGCACAGGTTTTCTTGGAATAGGAAGCAGGGATGCTGTTATCAAAGTAAAAAAAGCTGCTATAGGTATTGAGGATGAGATACGTGAATTTCTCGATAGTGTATTTAAGGCTATGGATCTCGAAGTTGAGATAATTATTAAGGTAGATGAGGATAACAAAAATGTTGATGTAGAGCTTAAAGGAAGTGAGATGGGAGTCCTTATCGGCAAGAGAGGACAGACTCTTGATTCACTTCAGTATCTTACAAACCTTGCCATCAACAAGCAGTCTGAGAACTACTACAAGGTTAAGATTGACACAGAGGATTATAGAAAGAGAAGAAGAGAAACTCTTGAAAATCTTGCAAAAAATATTGCATACAAGGTTAAGCGCACAAAACGCCCTGTTTCTCTTGAACCCATGAATCCTTTTGAGAGAAGAGTTATACATTCTGCATTGCAGAATGACAGATTTGTAACTACACACAGCGAGGGTGAAGAGCCTTACAGACATGTAGTTGTAACTTTAAAAAAGTAGAATAGTTTTAATAATTATAGTAATGTATAAAAGGGTATCTATTGTAGATACCCTTTTTTGCAAGTGAGTAAGATAATGGAGGGACACAGCATGAAAAATGATACAATTGCAGCAATAGCAACAGCAATGTCGCCTTCAGGCATCGGAATCATCAGGATAAGCGGTGATGATGCACTAGAAGTAATAGACAGGATTTACAGAGGTAAAAATAAGAATAAGAAAATAAGCAGATGCCAGACACATACTATCCACTATGGATATATATATGATGGTGATGAGAAAATAGATGAAGTTATGGTGCTTCTCATGAAAGCACCAAACACCTACACAAGAGAGGATACGATAGAGATCGACTGTCACGGTGGCGTTTATGTCATGAAGCGTGTACTTGAGATTGTCATCAAAAACGGAGCGCGTCCGGCAGAGCCGGGAGAGTTTACAAAAAGAGCATTTTTAAATGGCAGGATAGACTTGTCGCAGGCGGAGTCGGTAATTGATGTTATCAATTCAAAAAATGAGTTTGCACTTAAGAGTTCACTGAGTCAGCTTAGTGGTACGGTGCTAAAAAGCATTAAGGAGATCAGGGAAGAGCTTTTACATGAGATAGCGTTCATAGAGTCGGCACTTGACGACCCTGAACACATTTCTCTGGAAGGTTATCCACAAAAACTATATGCAATAGTGGATAACAAGTGCAGCCAGATCAACTCACTGTTAAAATCTTCCGACAATGGAAGGATTTTAAAGGAAGGTATCAATACTGTAATACTCGGAAAGCCAAATGCCGGAAAATCTTCTCTTTTAAACGTACTTGTAGGAACTGACAGGGCAATAGTAACAGATATAGCCGGAACTACAAGAGATGTACTTGAGGAACAGATTAATTTGAATGGTATTACTTTAAATCTTGTAGATACTGCCGGCATAAGAAATACTGAGGATGTTGTAGAACAGATTGGTGTAAAAAAAGCAATGGAACATGCAGGTGAAGCAGATCTGGTCATTTATGTGATCGATGCATCTGTGTCTCTTGGTGACAGTGATTTTGAGATAATGAATTTTATAGAAAATAAGCATGCGATTATTCTACTTAATAAATCAGATCTATCTACAGTGGTTGATGAGACAGAGGTCAAAAAATATGTGGATAAGAAAATACTCGCGATATCAACAAGAGAAAATTATGGTATAGGTGAACTTGAAGATACTATAAGGGATATGTTTTTTAATGGACAGGTTTCATTCAATGATGAGATATATATCACCAATATTAGGCACAAAAACCTATTGGCAGATGCAGCAAATAGTCTTAAACTTGTAATGAATAGTATAAATGATGATATGCCGGAGGATTTTTACTCGATCGATCTGATGAGTGCGTATGAGTCACTTGGACTCATAATAGGTGAGTCTGTCGAGGATGATCTGATGGATGAGATATTCAGTAAATTTTGTATGGGAAAGTAGGCAGTTATGTGCAGTAAATTTGTTGAAGAAAATTATGATGTGGTTGTAGTCGGTGCAGGTCATGCCGGATGTGAGGCGGCATTGGCTTGTGCGAGGCTCGGACTTGAGACTATAGTGTTTACGGTTAGCGTTGACAGCATAGCTTTGATGCCATGCAACCCGAATATAGGTGGAAGCTCAAAGGGACATCTGGTAAGAGAGATTGATGCCCTCGGTGGTGAGATGGGTAAGAACATAGATAAGACATTTATCCAGTCAAAAATGCTTAATAAATCAAAAGGACCGGCTGTTCATTCTCTCCGCGCGCAGGCGGATAAAGCGGCATACAGTATGGAAATGCGTAAAACCCTCCAGAATACTGACCATCTTACGATAAGACAGGGGGAGGTTTCGGAGATAGTCACCGATGATGATAACAACATCACAGGATGCAGGACAACATCGGGAGCATTTTATCATTGTAAGGCGGTCGTGCTCTGCACAGGTACATATCTAAGAGCAAGATGTCTGACCGGTGAGATGATCACACATACAGGACCGAACGGACTGCTCGCAGCAAATCATCTGACACAGTCACTTTTGGATCATGGAATAGAGATGCGCAGATTTAAGACAGGAACTCCTGCACGTGTTGATAAAAGGAGTATTGATTTTTTAAAGATGGAGGAGCAGTTTGGGGATGAGAGGGTAGTGCCGTTTTCATTTACCACTGATCCGAAGAGTGTACAGATAGATCAGGTATCATGCTGGCTTACATATACGAATAGTAAGACACATGAGATAATTAGAAATAATCTGGATCGGTCACCAATATACGCAGGAATTATTGAGGGAACTGGACCTAGATACTGTCCGTCAATAGAAGATAAAGTGGTAAAATTCGCAGACAAGGAAAGACATCAGATATTTATTGAGCCGGAGGGAATTAATACCAACGAGATGTATGTCGGTGGGATGTCATCATCCATGCCGGAGGATGTACAGTATGAAATGTATCGTACACTGCCGGGACTAGAAAATGTAAAAATAGTTAGAGACGCATATGCAATAGAATATGACTGTATAAATGCAAACCAACTCTATGCATCACTTGAGTTTAAGAAAATTCATGGACTTTTCAGCGGAGGTCAGTTTAACGGATCTTCTGGTTATGAAGAGGCTGCCTGTCAGGGACTTGTCGCTGGAGTAAATGCTGCAATGAAGATACTTGGTAAAAAGCCTCTTATCATAGACAGATCAGAAGGATATATAGGGGTACTTATTGATGATCTTGTAACAAAACAGAGCAGAGAACCTTACCGCATGATGACCTCAAGAGCGGAATATCGTCTCCTTTTACGTCAGGATAACGCAGATCTGCGTCTGACAGAGAAGGGATATGATGTAGGACTCATACCACAGGAGAGATATGACTATGTATGTAAAAAGAAAGAACTCATAGATCAGGAAATAGAGAGAGTATCACATATCAATATAGGCGCAAGAGCTGATGTGCAGGAGCTGCTGGAAAAATACAACAGCATACCTCTTAGCAATGGTATCACACTGGCAGAGCTTATAAGAAGACCGGAGCTTGATTATGATAAACTTGCACCGATCGATCCTGACAGACCACAGCTTTCGGATGACACCAGAGAGCAGATCAATATACTTATCAAATATGAGGGATACATCACAAGACAGGTAAAGCAGGTGGCACATTTCAAAAAGCTTGAGAAAAAATTGTTGCCAACAGATTTTGATTACAATACAATATCAGGTTTAAGAATAGAGGCACAGCAGAAGCTCAATGAGCTGCAGCCACTCAATATAGGTCAGGCATCCCGAATTTCTGGTGTATCACCGGCAGATATATCGGTATTACTCGTGTATTTGGAACAATTAAAATTCTTAAATCCTGATTTATTTTCTAGGTTAAACCCTGATAATTCAACAAATGGAGAATAAATATATGAAATATGATTTTACACATTTTAAAGAAGAGCTGGAAAAAATAGAAATCAGTATTACAGATGAGCAGATTGAGAGTTTTGAGAAGTATTATGATATGCTTATCGAGAAAAATAAAGTCATGAATCTGACTGCTATAACGGAATTTGATGAAGTTGTCGAAAAACATTTCTTAGATAGTTTATTTTTAAACCACTCATTAGATTTAAGCGCGGAAATTAGTATCATTGATGTGGGTACAGGGGCCGGATTTCCGGGAATTCCCTTAAAAATCGCCTTTCCAAACCTTAATATTACATTGCTTGATTCACTCAACAAGAGAGTTGGATTTTTAAATGAGGTAATTGAGATACTTGATCTTAAAAATATAAAAGCAGTACATGGTAGAGCTGAGGATTTTGCAAGAGACAAGGAATACAGAGCTTCATATGATGTGTGCGTATCGAGAGCGGTAGCAAACTTATCCACACTGTCTGAGTATTGTTTGCCATTTGTCAAGATGGGAGGATGTTTTGTATCATATAAAGCTGGAGATTGTGAGGCAGAAGTGACTGATGCAAAATCAGCGATTTATCTTTTGGGAGGAAAGTTAAAGAAGATAGATCAGTTTAGTTATTCAGATAACAGCCGTTCATTTGTAATTATAGACAAGGTTATGAATACGAGTAATAAATATCCTAGGAAGGCAGGCCTTCCGTCGAAGAAACCCTTGTAAATATAAGGTATTAATTAAGACAAAATAAATGTATGAAAAGTGTATAAAGTATATTATAAAAAGAAAAGGATAATTCATTTGAATTATCCTTTCAGACTGTAGACAAAGTGGCACTAGGATTTGTATCCTAGTGCCACATTTCTCTG
>CAVICC010000052.1:0-18749 GCA_963641405.1 bacterium
GTTATGAGGTGCATAAAAAAGTAAAATATCATGTCATATTGAAATAAAAACTTTAATGCTCTAATATAGTAATATATATTTTTTGATAATTAAAGTAAAAGAGGTAATAGGAAATGGAATATAAAGTTGGTGTTATTTCCGGTGACGGAATCGGACCGGAGATCGTTGCTGAGGCAAAAAAGGTATTGGACAAGATAGCTGACAAATACGGACACAGCTTCAATTACACAGACATCCTCATGGGTGGATGCTCGATTGATGCTACAGGGGTACCGCTTACCGATGAGGCTATTGAGACTGCACTTGCAAGTGATGCGGTACTCATGGGATCTATCGGTGGCAATACAGCCACATCACCATGGTACAAGCTTTCCCCTGAGCTTAGACCGGAGGCAGGACTTTTAAAACTTAGAAAGTCACTCAATCTTTTTGCAAACCTTCGCCCGGCATATTTATACAAAGAGCTTGCCGCTGCATGTCCTCTTCGTGCTGATATCATCGGAGACGGATTTGATATGATGATCATGCGTGAGCTTACAGGAGGTCTTTACTTCGGAGCCAGAGAGACAAAAGAAGTAGATGGAGTAGTTACAGCTACTGACACACTTACATACAATGAGAACGAGATCAGAAGGATCGCAAAGCGCGGTTTTGACATTGCTATGAAGAGAAGAAAAAAGGTTACATCGGTAGACAAGGCAAACGTGCTTGATTCTTCAAGATTATGGAGAAAGATCGTTGAGGAGGTCGCAAAAGACTATCCTGAGGTTACATATGAGCATATGCTCGTTGACAACTGTGCTATGCAGCTTGTCAAAGATCCAAAGCAGTTCGATGTCATCCTGACTGAGAATATGTTCGGAGATATCCTATCTGACGAGGCAAGTATGGTGACAGGATCTATCGGAATGCTCTCATCAGCCAGTCTAAATGATACCAAATTCGGACTTTACGAGCCAAGTGGTGGTTCTGCACCAGATATTGCAGGAAAAGGCATTGCAAATCCTATCGCAACAATTCTTTCTGCTGCTATGATGCTTCGCTATTCATTTGATCTTGATAAAGAGGCACAGGCTATCGAGGATGCCGTAAAACAGGTGCTAAAAGAAGGCTACAGAACAATAGACATCATGCCACAGCCTGGTGAGACTACAGAGGGTATCACACAGGTTGGTACAGCACAGATGGGCGATCTTATCGCAGAGCGCGTGTAAATTAAACATAAAAAATAATTGGGATAAATTAAGGAGATAAAATATGATAAGTGATAACGCAAGAGCCGGCATGCAACAGGCACCGGCAAGAAGTTTGTTTAATGCTCTTGGTTTTACACCGGAGGAAATGAAAAAGCCTATGGTCGGAATCGTAAGCTCATACAATGAGATCGTTCCTGGACATATGAATATAGACAAGATCGTAGATGCAGTAAAGCTTGGAGTAGCAGAGGCAGGCGGTGTGCCTGTAGTATTCCCGGCTATAGCAGTATGTGACGGTATCGCAATGGGACATGTCGGAATGAAATATTCCCTTGTCACAAGAGATCTGATCGCAGATTCTACAGAATGTATGGCTATCGCACACCAGTTTGATGCACTTGTAATGGTTCCAAACTGCGATAAGAACGTACCTGGACTTCTTATGGCTGCTGCACGCCTTAACCTGCCTACAGTATTTGTATCAGGAGGACCAATGCTTGCAGGTCATATAAATGGCAGAAAGAGAAGCCTTTCATCAATGTTTGAGGCAGTAGGTTCTTATGCAGCTGGTACTATGACAGAGGATGATGTATGTGAGTACGAGAATAAAGTATGTCCTACATGTGGATCATGCTCAGGTATGTATACTGCAAATTCTATGAACTGTCTTACAGAGGCTCTTGGTATGGGACTTCGTGGAAACGGAACTATCCCTGCTGTATATTCAGAGCGTATCCGTCTTGCTAAGCATGCAGGAATGGCAGTTATGGATATGTACAACAAAGGAATAAAAGCAAGAGATATCATGACAAAAGATGCAATCATGAATGCTCTTACAGTAGATATGGCACTTGGATGCTCAACAAACTCTATGCTACATCTGCCTGCTATCGCACACGAGATCGGATTTGATTTCGATATCAGCTTTGCAAACCCTATCAGTGAGAAGACACCAAACCTTTGTCACCTTGCTCCGGCAGGTCCTACATATATGGAGGATCTAAACGAAGCTGGTGGAGTATGGGCAGTTATGAAAGAACTTGCTGACATCGGACTTCTCAATACAGATTGTATGACAGTTACAGGAAAGACAGTCGGAGAGAATATCGCAAACGCAGTAAACAAAGATCCGGATGTTATAAGACCGGTTGACAATCCATATTCAAAGACAGGCGGACTTGCCGTACTCAAAGGAAATCTTGCTCCAGACGGATCAGTTGTAAAACGTTCTGCCGTAGTTGAGGAGATGATGGTTCATGAAGGCCCTGCAAGAGTATTCGACTGCGAGGAAGATGCTATCGCTGCAATAAAGGGCGGCAAAATCGTAGAGGGAGATGTAGTTGTCATCAGATATGAGGGACCAAAGGGTGGACCAGGTATGAGAGAGATGCTAAATCCTACATCCGCTATCGCTGGAATGGGACTTGGAAGCTCTGTAGCACTTATCACAGATGGAAGATTCTCAGGTGCATCAAGAGGTGCTTCCATTGGTCATGTATCACCGGAAGCTGCTGTTGGCGGACCTATCGCATTAGTAGAAGAAGGAGATATCATAAAGATAGATATCCCTAACTTAAAACTCGAGCTTGATGTATCAGACGAGGAGCTTGCCAAGCGTAAAGCAAAATGGCAGCCTAGAGAGCCAAAAGTTACAACTGGCTATTTAAAGAGATATGCATCACTAGTTACTTCTGGAAACAGAGGAGCAATCCTTGCTTTACCGGGAGAACAGAACGCATAATATATTAAATTATAATATAGAGGAATAGTAATATGCAATTAACAGGATCACAGGTTATTATAGAATGTTTAAAAGAACAGGGTGTTGATACCGTATTCGGATATCCGGGCGGAGCAATTCTCAATGTATATGATGAGCTCTACAAGCATCCTGAGATCAAACATGTGCTGACATCCCATGAGCAGGGTGCCAGCCATGCGGCAGATGGTTATGCCAGAAGCACCGGAAAAGTTGGTGTTTGTTTTGCAACAAGCGGACCGGGAGCTACCAATCTTGTTACAGGAATTTCTACAGCATACATGGATTCGATACCTATCGTTGCCATCACATGCAATGTAGGAGTATCGCTTCTTGGAAAGGATAGTTTCCAGGAGATAGATATTGCAGGTATCACGACACCGGTTACCAAATACAGTTTTATCGTAAAAGATGTCGAAAAGCTTGCGGATACGATAAGAAGAGCATTTGATATAGCTAGAAAAGGCAGACCTGGCCCGGTGCTCGTAGACATTCCAAAGGATGTGACAGCAAATCTGGTCGAATATAATAAAAAAGAAATAACCCTACCAGAAAGACTTACAAAAACTATCACACCAGAGGATTTAAAAGAGGCAATAGAGCTCATAAAGATAGCTAAAAAACCATATATTTTTGTAGGTGGTGGTGTAGTTCTCTCAGATGCCAGCAAAGAATTAAAAGAATTTGTTGACAAGGTTGATGCTCCGGTATGCGATACGCTTATGGGCAAAGGCGCATATGATGGCACATCTGAAAATTATACGGGTATGCTTGGAATGCATGGCACAAAAACATCAAACCTTGGAGTTTCGGAATGTGATCTGCTTATTGCGATTGGTACGCGTTTTTCAGACCGTGTGCTTGGAAATCCTTCCAAATTTGCAAATCAGGCAAAAATACTTCAGTTTGACGTAGATCCGGCTGAGATAAATAAAAATATCCTTGTGAATGCAAGCGTTATCGGTGATGTAAAAGAAATCTTAAAGCAGATCAACGGAAAGCTTCCACAGCTTAGCCACAAATCATGGAAAGAACATGTACTTGCATATGCAAAGACATTTCCTCTTTCATATCACAAGGAGGGCTTAAGCGGACCATTTGTTATAGAAAAAATATATGAGCAAACACATGGCGATGCTATAATGGTCACAGAGGTAGGCCAGCATCAGATGTGGGCAGCCCAGTATTACAAATATAGTAAACCAAGAACACTCCTTACATCCGGAGGACTTGGAACAATGGGATATGGTCTTGGCGCTGCAATCGGTGCAAAGACAGCAAACCCTGACAAGACAGTAATCAATATCGCAGGCGATGGATGTTTTAGAATGAACATGAACGAGCTTGCAACAGCTTCAAGAGAAAAGCTTCCTCTTATTGAGGTTATAATAAACAACCATGTACTCGGTATGGTGCGCCAGTGGCAGACGCTTTTTTACCAGAAGCATTACTCGGCAACCGTACTCGATGATGGTGTGGATTATGTAAAGCTTTCAGAAGCAATGGGAGCTACAGCCAAAAGAGTAACTACCCAGGAAGAATTTGAAAAAGCATTTGCTGAAGCCTTAGAGAGCAAGACCCCATATGTGATCGATTGTATAATCGATTCCGATGATAAGGTATGGCCGATGGTAGCACCGGGAACACCTATCAATGAGTCTTTTGACGAAGAGGATTACAATGCAACACAAGGAGGAAATGAAAGTGAGTAGAGTTTATAACTTTTCAGCAGGACCTGCAGTTTTACCAGAGGAGGTATTGCAGGAAGCAGCAGCAGAAATGATGGATTACAAAGGAAGCGGTATGTCTGTAATGGAGATGAGCCACAGATCTAAATGGTTTGATGACATCATCAAAGAAGCAGAAGCAGATCTTCGCGAACTTATGAATATCCCTGACAATTACAAGGTACTTTTCCTTCAGGGTGGCGCTTCACAGTTTTTCGCAGAAGTTCCAATGAACCTCATGAAAAATAAAAAAGCCGGATATATCATAACAGGACAGTGGGCAAAGAAAGCCTTTGCAGAGGCTAAAATCTACGGTGATGCGGTAGAACTTGCATCATCAGCAGACGAGACATTCTCATATATACCGGATTGCTCAGATCTGCCGATCACAGATGATATGGATTATGTATATATCTGCGAGAACAATACAATTTACGGAACAAAATACAAAAAACTCCCAAATACAAAAGGCAAAAATCTCGTAGCTGATGTATCTTCATGCTTCTTATCAGAGCCTGTAGATGTATCAAAATATGCAGTTATCTACGGTGGAGTACAAAAAAACGTAGGACCTGCCGGAGTTGTTATCGCAATAATCAGAGAAGATCTTATCACAGATGATTGTCTGCCAGGTACACCAACCATGCTCAAATGGAAGACACAGGCTGATAATGATTCGCTTTATAATACACCACCTTGCTACGGTATCTACATCTGTGGCAAAGTATTTAAGTGGCTCAAAAAGATGGGCGGACTTTCAGTAATGAAAGAAAGAAACGAAGAAAAGGCAAAAGTGCTTTATGATTATCTTGATCAGAGCAAGCTCTTTAAAGGAACAGTAAGAAAAGAGGACAGATCTTTAATGAATGTTCCTTTTGTAACAGGAGATGCCGATCTAGATGCAAAATTTGTAAAAGAAGCAACTGCAGCCGGATTTGTAAACCTCAAAGGACACCGTACAGTAGGTGGTATGAGAGCCTCTATCTACAATGCAATGCCAAAAGAGGGCGTAGAGAAGCTTGTAGAATTCATGAAGAAATTTGAGGAGGAGAACGCATAATGTACAATTATACATGCTTAAATCCAATCGCAGGAGTAGGACTTGATCTTTTCTCTGACGATTATAACAAAGTAGATGATATAAAGGATGCAGACGCAGCACTTGTAAGAAGTGCCGCAATGCACGATATGGATCTCGGCGACAAGGTCCTTGCAGTAGCAAGAGCCGGAGCCGGAGTAAACAACATCCCTCTTGACAAATGTGCCGAGCAGGGAATCGTAGTATTTAACACACCTGGAGCCAATGCAAACGGTGTAAAAGAGCTTGTTTTTGCCGGAATGCTCTATGCGTCAAGAGATATCGTAGGAGGTATCGACTGGTGCCTTTCAAACCAGAATGACGAGAATATCGCAAAAACAGCCGAGAAACAGAAAAAGAATTTCGCAGGAACAGAAATCTCAGGCAAAAAGCTCGGTGTTATCGGACTTGGAGCAATCGGAGTACTCGTTGCAAATGCAGCCGTTCATCTTGGAATGGATGTATACGGATATGATCCATATATATCAGTCAATGCAGCATGGAACCTCTCAAGAAGTGTAAAGCATATCAGCAATGTAGAGGAAATATACAAAAACTGTGATTTTATCACAATCCATGTACCACTTCTTGACTCAACAAAGAAGATGATAAATGCTGATGCAATCGCTATGATGAAGCCTACAGCCATCGTATTAAATTTCGCAAGAGATCTTCTTGTTGACGAGGAAGCTATAGTTGATGCCCTTGCAAAAGATAAATTAAAGAAATACGTATCAGACTTCCCAAATACTACAACAGTAGGAGCAAAGGGCTGTATCGTAACACCTCACCTTGGAGCATCAACAGCAGAGTCAGAGGACAACTGTGCTGTTATGGCTGTTAAAGAGCTTAGAGATTACCTTGAGAACGGTAATATCGTTCACTCAGTAAACTTCCCTGACTGCAGCATGGGCGGATGCTCAGCCGCTGGCAGAGTCGGTATCCTTCACAAGAATGTAAAGGGTATGATCGGACAGATTACAACAATCCTTGGAGAGGCTGATATCAACGTATCAGACCTTATGAACAAAGGAAAAGGTGATTACGCATACTCACTTCTTGATCTCGATACACCTATCGATGATGCAACAGTTGAGAAACTCTCAGCAGTAGACGGAGTACTTCGTGTAAGAGTAATAAAAAAATAGTTACATAGATACTTATTTATAATAATTCAAATCCTCCATATCAAATGAAATATGGGGGATTTTGTTTCTTATAAAACCATAAAAAATATAAATCTAAAACAGGAGAAAAGCATGACAAAACATTTACTTATGAATGCAAGTGTCACAGTTTCAAATACTGAAGTAAAAGAATTCGTAGAAAATCCGGGCATTGTAAAACAATATCTAGAAAAATACATGCCAGCACTTATTAGTTTTCTGATACAGCTTGTGATAGCAATAATAGTGCTGCTTGTCGGAATAAAGATCATAAAATCCGTAGTCAAAGTGATAAAAAAAGCATTTGACAGAAGCCGCATGGACAGCGCAGTGGCTTCATTTTTATCAAATCTAATAAAATACGTACTTTATTTTGTACTTGTAATGGCTATATTATCGGGCTTTGGCGTGGCAACAGGATCAGTTGTTGCAGTACTTGGTTCGGCAGGACTTACTGTCGGACTTGCATTGCAGGGCAGCCTGTCAAACTTTGCCGGAGGAGTGCTCATACTCCTACTCAAACCATTCGGGATCGGTGATTATATAATCGATGGAAGCAGCGGAGTGGAAGGCACTGTAAATGATGTCAATCTCTTTTATACACATCTTTGTACTATGGACAATAAAGTAGTAATGATCCCTAATGGAAAGCTCGCAGATTCGTGTATAACAAACGTTACAGCAATGGAAAAACGTATGCTTGAACTTAAGGTTACAGTATCTTATAGCACAGACCTGTCCCAGGCAAAAAAAGTACTTGAAGATGTCGTTACATCATCACCGGCCATTTTGCCTGATGAGCCTGTAAACGTATTCGTAAATGAGCTGCAGGACTCTGCAATAGAGCTTGGCACAAGAATCTGGGTAAAAAATGCAGATTACTGGACAGCAAAATGGCAGCTTACAGAGGATATCAAAAATGCCTTAGATAAAAATGATATCGAAATCCCATTCCCACAGCTCGATGTAAATATGCGACAATAATATCGGGGCTCAAAGTTTGAGCAAATTGGAAAAATGTGGTATACTATCCGCATCGCATTTTAGGAGGATTAATTTATGACAATTCACGATTTGGCTGAATATGAAATTTTAGACCAGCACAGAGTAGAGGATGTGCAGTCAGATGGATATATTCTTCGCCACAAAAAGAGTGGTGCAAGAATTGCCGTATTATCAAATAATGATGACAACAAAGTATTTTATATAGGATTTCGTACCACACCTGACGATGAGACAGGTGTGCCGCATATCATAGAGCATACCACACTTTGTGGATCAAAAAAGTTTCCTGTAAAGGACCCTTTCATCGAGCTTGCAAAAGGCTCACTCAATACATTTTTAAATGCCATGACATATCCGGATAAGACAGTTTATCCGGTTGCAAGCTGCAACGATCAGGATTTTAAGAACCTGATGGATGTGTATCTGGATGCGGTATTCAATCCTAATATCACAAAGTATGAGGAGATATTTAAGCAGGAGGGGTGGCACTACGAGCTTGAGGACAAGGACGATCCTATCACGATAAACGGTGTTGTATACAATGAGATGAAGGGTGCATATTCATCACCGGATGAGGTGCTCTCAAATCAGATATACCGCTCACTCTTTCCAGATAATACCTACAGTAAGGACTCAGGCGGCAATCCTGTTCATATTCCTGAGCTTACTTACAAAGCATATTTAGATTTTTATCACAAATATTATCATCCATCAAATTCATATATTTATCTGTATGGTGACATGGATGTGGTGGAGCGTCTTATCTGGCTCGATAAAGAATACCTTGGCAAATATGATTATCTCGAGGTAGACTCTGAGATCAAAAAACAGCCTGCATTTGATAAAATAAACAATGTCGAGGCAGAATATTCTATTACATCAGATGACACAGAAGAGAATAAGACATATCTGTCATACAACCGCGTAGTCGGCAGTACACTAGATAAAAAGCTCTATCAGGCATTTGATATACTTGATTATGCACTCGTTAGCTCACCGGGAGCACCTGTAAAACAGGCACTTATCGATGCCGGAATAGGCGATGATGTATATGGTTCATATGATGCAGGCGTATTACAGCCGGTATTTTCTATAGTTGCAAAAAATGCCAATGGCTCACAGGCAGATGAGTTTGAGAAAGTTATCGAAGATACACTACGCGCAGTCGTAAAGAACGGTATTAATAAAGAAGCACTTTTGGCAGGAATCAATAGCAGCGAGTTTAAATTCAGGGAGGCCGATTTCGGACAGTTCCCTAAGGGACTGCTTTTTGGACTTAACTGTTTAGATAGCTGGCTGTTTGATGATATGAAGCCATTTATCCATCTCGAGTGCCTGGATACATTTGCAGAGCTAAAAAAGTCAGTAGATACTGATTATTTTGAAAAGCTTATTGCAGAATATCTGCTTGACAATACACACGGTTCCCGTGTTGTCGTAAAGCCAAAACAGGGCTTAAATAACGAGCAGGAAAAAGCACTTGAAAAACAGCTTGCTGATTACAAAGCATCACTTAGTGATGAGGAGATTGAAAAGCTCATAGCTGATACAGCACACTTAAAGCAGTATCAGGAAGAGCCATCATCAGAAGAAGACTTAAAGAAACTTCCGATGCTTACCCGCGCTGATATGAAAAAGAAAGCTATGGAGTTTACTAATATTGAGGAATCAATCAGCGATATAAAGGCGATAAGACATGATATAGAGACAAATGGCATAGATTATATCTCAATATTATTTGACGCTGAGGATGTAAGACAGGACGAACTTGGATATCTTAGCTTTTTTGCAACAGCACTTGGTCTTGTAAATACTGAAAAATACAGCTATACAGATTTTGCAAATGCTACAAATATCTACACTGGAGGAATCAGCTCTGCCCCTGTAAGCCATCCGGATATCAAAAATCCGCAGAATTTTATCTTCAAATACGAAGTAAAGATAAAAGTATTAGAGGAAAATCTAGACAAAGCATTAGAACTTACCAGCCAGATGCTCCTTAAATCTGACTTTACAGATATAAAGAGGCTTAAAGAGATAGTTTCACAGATAAAAGCAAGACTCCAGGCAAGCCTTAGCAGTGCAGGGCATTCAGTAGCATCCATGAGAAGCATGTCAAGTTTTTCACGCTATGCACTTTATCAGGATGAGTTAAAAGGAATAGCATTTTATAGATCTATATGCAAAATAGAAAAGGAGCTTACAGACGATCCAAAGACTGTGATAGCAAAGCTAAATGAGTTTACAGACAGACTTTTTGCAAGAAATCGTGTTATCGTAAGCTTTACCGGAAATAAAGCAGCTTTTGATACAGCATCACCGGCTCTTAAAAAGATGCTAGAAGGATTAAAAGAGAAGAGTCCTCTTGGCGAAGCTGGAGCAATCACATACAATAGAGCAAAAGAAGCATTTATTGATGCTTCCCAGATACAGTATGTTGCCAAAACCGGAGATTTTCTTACAGAAGGATATGAGTACAGCGGAGCACTGAGACTTCTTCGCATCATATTAAGCTATGATTACCTGTGGCTTAATATCAGGGTAAAAGGTGGTGCATACGGCTGCATGAGCGCATTCCTTAGAAGCGGAGAGAGCTATTTTGTATCATACCGCGATCCAAAGCTTAAGGATACACTTGATGTATATGACAATATACCGGAGTATATCAGAAACTTCTCACCTGATGAGAGAGATATGACAAAATATATCATCGGAACATTCAGCGCTCTTGACACACCTATGAATCCTGAGGCGAAAGGTTCAAGATCAATGTCTGCATACATTGAGGGCATAGAGTATGAACTCATCCAAAAAGAAAGAGATGAGATCTTAAATGCAAAGCCACAGGATATACAAAAGCTTGCAGACCTCATAGAAGCCATACTTAAAAAGGACAGCATCTGCGTCATCGGAAACGAGAACATGATAAAGGATTCAGCAGAACTCTTTGAAAACATCGAGAAGTTATATTAAGATTAAATAAACGTAAGCTTATAAAGTACAATGGGAGAAATAAATGATTCAAAATTTTAAATCGGGATTTGTGACGATTATTGGCAGACCAAATGTAGGTAAATCCACACTCATGAACAGACTCATAGGTCAAAAGATCGCCATCACATCCAATAAGCCGCAGACAACCAGAAATCGTATCCAGACTGTTTACACGGATATGGAAAAGGGACAGATAGTGTTTCTTGACACACCGGGTATCCACAAGGCAAAAAACAAGCTCGGTGAGTACATGGTCAATGTGGCAGAAAAGACACTTAACGAGGTAGATGTGGTGCTCTGGCTGGTAGAGCCGACTAACTTCATCGGTGCAGGAGAGCAGCATATCATTGAGCAGCTTAAAAAAGTAAAAACACCTGTTATCCTAATCATAAATAAAGTGGATACCGTAGAAAAAGAAAAGATACTTGAATATATAGATACATATAGAAAAGTGTACGATTTTGCCGAGATCATCCCAACATCAGCCCTTAGAGGACAGAATACAGAGGATGTTATTGACTCCATATTTAAATATCTGCCATACGGACCACAGTTTTATGATGAGGACACTATCACAGACCAGCCAGAGAGAGCTATCTGTGCCGAGATCATCAGAGAAAAAGCACTTCACGCATTAAATGATGAGGTGCCACACGGCATAGCAGTCGGTATCGATCGCATGAAGACCAGAAAGACCAAGGGCGGCCCTATCATAGATATGGATGCTACCATAGTATGCGAGCGTGACTCCCACAAGGGTATCATCATCGGAAAACAGGGTAGTATGCTCAAAAAAATCGGCACAAATGCCAGATTTGAAATGGAAAGATTACTTGACTGCAAGGTCAATCTAAAGCTCTGGGTAAAAGTAAAGAAAGACTGGAGAGACAGCGATTTTCTCATAAAGAACTTCGGCTATAAAGAGGAAGAGTAAACGATAGAAAGAGCTAAGCTACATGGCGCAGACAGTTATATTGACAGGCATGGTGCTTACAGCTATGCCTGTAGGAGATTATGACAAAAGAATAACGATCCTTACAAAAGAAAGAGGAAAGATCACTGCATTTGCCAGAGGCTCAAGGCGCCCTAACAGTCAGCTTATCGCAGGAAGCAATCCTTTTTCCTTTGGCGAATTTGAGCTCTATGAGGGAAAAAGTGCATATACGCTTACAAAGGTCAGCATAAAAAACTATTTCAGAGAGCTGACACAGGATCTTGACGCAGTATATACAGGATTTTATTTTTTGGAATTCTGTGAATATTTCTGTCAGGAAAATAATGACGAAAAAGAAATGCTAAAGCTATTATACCAGTCACTTCGTGCTTTAGAATCGCCAGCTTATAAAAAAGAACTGGTTAGATCCATATTTGAGCTAAAAGCAATGACAATAAATGGTGAGGGACCTTCACTTTATTCGTGCATACACTGTCATTCCAAAGAAAACTTGCATATTTTTTCTGCAAGGCGAGGCGGTATATTCTGCGACAACTGTGGCAAAGTAATCAAGGGACGAAGGATACTTGATGATACACTCTATACCATGCAGTATATAGTGGCATCAAATATATCAAAGCTATATTCATTTGCAGTATCAGATGCAGTGCTAGACGAGCTAAAAAGCATCATGAAAGAATATATAGCGATATATGTGCACCATACGTTCAATTCAGCTGCCTTCATATAATAGTTGAAATCAAATATACAAAAGGGTATAATGACTAAGACTTTATACAGGAGGCAGCTATGAAAAAGACAATTTCATTACTTATAACAGTTGTGGCGATGGCAGGACTGCTTGCCGGGTGCGGCACAAATTATTATACCGCTGACAGCACCGTATTTGTCTCAAAAAAAGGCAAAGTAGTATCTACCGATGTAGAAGCGTTTGATACATCTACATATAGTAGGGATGATCTTCAAAAATATATTGACCAGTCGATAGAGACATATAATGACAAAAAAGACGGATCTGTAAAACTAAAAAAGCTAAAAGTCACAGATGACAAGGCATCACTTACCATAAAATATGCTTCAACCGAAGAATATACAAATTTTAACGGAATAGAGCTTTTTTCAGGAACCATAGCAGAAGCACTTGCGGCAGGCTACAACTTCAAAGTAGACTTTGCATCAATAAATGATGGCAAAGCAAAAGCTTGTGACACATCCGAATTTATGGACGATAACGGCTATAAAGTAGTAGTCTATAAAGGAAGTTCCAACCTCCATGTAGATGGGAAAATACTTTATGCCTCAGTAGACAACATAAAGCTATTAGATGAAAAAACAGTAGCCATCGGCACAGGGTACAATCTGCTTACCACAGATCGTGACAGCACAGAAAGCGTAACCGAACAGACTGAGTCTGTTGAAGCGACAGAAAGCTCTGGGGAAAGCGTAAGCGATGACGATATATTAAGTTCCGTTCAGGAGGAGTCAGAGGTGACATTTGACTTTGATAGCGACGAGGATCCTTCTGAGCCCGTATCGTACATCACCTATATCGTCTACAAGTGATAGGCATAAACTTCCCACATGTGGGAAGTATAAATAGATATATATTAAATTATGAAAGATAGAGAGGACACAATTATGGAAAAAACCATGGACAAAATTGTACAGGTGGCAAAAGCCAGAGGATTCGTATATCCGGGATCTGAAATTTACGGAGGTCTTGCAAATACTTGGGATTATGGCAATCTCGGAGTAGAGCTCAAGAATAACGTAAAAAGAGCCTGGTGGAAAAAATTTATTCAGGAAAATCCATACAATGTAGGCGTAGACTGTGCCATCCTTATGAACCCTCAGACATGGGTTGCATCAGGACATCTCGGAGGATTCTCAGATCCACTTATGGATTGTAAAGAATGTCACGAGCGTTTCAGAGCAGACAAGATCATCGAAGATTTCGCGGCAGACAACGATATCGAGCTTAAATCATCAGTTGACGGCTGGTCCAACGAGGAAATGGTAGACTTTATCGAAGAGCACAAAGTGCCATGTCCATCATGCGGAAAGCACAACTTTACAGATATCAGACAGTTCAACCTCATGTTTAAAACATTCCAGGGAGTAACTGAAGATGCAAAGAATACAGTTTACTTAAGACCTGAGACAGCACAGGGAATCTTTGTAAACTTCAAGAATGTACAGCGTACATCACGCAAAAAGATCCCGTTTGGTATCGGACAGATCGGTAAATCTTTCCGTAACGAGATCACACCTGGTAACTTCACATTCAGAACACGTGAGTTCGAGCAGATGGAGTTAGAATTCTTCTGTGAGCCTGGAACAGACCTTGAGTGGTTCCAGTACTGGAGAGGTTTCTGCCGTGACTGGCTTATCTCACTCGGCATCAAAGAGGATGAGATGAGACTTCGTGACCATGATCCTGCTGAGCTTGCATTCTACTCAAAAGGAACAACAGACATCGAATTCTTATTCCCATTCGGATGGGGTGAGCTTTGGGGTATCGCTGACCGTACAGATTACGATCTAGGACGTCATCAGGAGACTTCAGGACAGGATCTTACATACTTTGATGATCAGAAAAATGAGAAGTATCTGCCATATGTTATCGAGCCATCACTCGGTGCTGACCGTGTAGTACTCGCATTCCTTTGTGCAGCATATGATGAGGAGAATATCGGAACAGAGGAGAAACCTGATATAAGAACAGTATTCCATTTCCATCCGGCACTCGCACCTGTAAAGATCGGTGTACTTCCTCTCTCAAAGAAGCTTAACGAGAGCGCAGAGAAAGTATTTGCACAATTATCTAAGACTTACAACTGTGAGTATGATGACAGAGGAACTATCGGAAAGAGATATCGTCGTCAGGATGAGATCGGAACACCATTCTGTGTTACATACGACTTCGACTCTGAGGAAGATAATTGCGTAACAGTTCGAGATCGCGATACAATGGAGCAGGAGAGAATCAAGATCGAGGATCTCGAAGCCTATTTTGCAAAGAAATTTGAGTTCTAATGCGAAGCTAGTATCCCAGGCGGCACCATCAACATTTTATATATGGGAAGATTGAGTATGTATTGTGCAATGCGACGAAATAATGTGCAAATAAAAGTTTAAAAGGGGCATTTGAATGCATTTTGATTATGCAAAATTGTGCATTTATACAAAATTTAGGAATTTAGTCACAAAATAGCAATATGTATTAAATTTTAGTAAAACATATGATATAATGATCGTAGCGAATTATATCCGCGCGAATGCGCATGGGTATCAGCCGCAGGCCTATCATATGCGTAAGCATATGATAGAATAAAACAAGCAATAGACAACCAGAGGTATAGCAATATATTCTTTGGTTGTCTGTGCATACACAGATATGGTGGTATAGTTATGGAAGCAAAAGAATTAAAGAAACTAAGCAGAAGCGAATTACTGGAAATGCTTTTAGATCGCAGTAAAGAGATAGAACATCTTAGAAAAGAGCTTGATGAGACCAAAAAGCACATAGCTACATTAGAAAGGGAAGTACAGCGTTCAGGAGATATCAACAACGCAATAGAAAAATTAAACGAAGCAACAGGCGAGATACAAAAATTCGTCTCCGCCCTTTCAATATCGACAGAAAATCTACAGATTGATCATAAACGAACAAATGAAGAATAAATTATATAAGAAAATAATCTATGCTCTCGCTCGAATAAAGGTAAAGCAGATGCAGCGAGTAAAGGATAAAAATGCTTTAAGTATCAAAAAAGATATCGATAAGGATACACCGAGTGATGCAAAATTAAATAGTATAGAGCACAACGGCACAGATGATTTAGAAGTAATAGATTTAGATGTCAAGTCAGACCCTGCGGAGAGTAAAGACGTGGTAGAAGATGTGCCGACACCGGATGATATGACAGATGATATGCCACATGAGCTTACATCTGAGGAAAGACTTGATAAGCTGCTTAAAGATGTACTCGGCTAAGCATGCTTACAATATCGCATATAGCAAAGCAATTACAAACATATTAAAAATACAACAGGAGCAATTATGCGAATAAAAAAATATAAAAAAGACTCTACATTATATACCAAAGAGTCTCAAATAGTAACAAAAGAAAATTCAGATAATCCAAATGATAATAGTATCATTATAGATGATGCCAATAAATATAGTGAAGAACTTGGCATAAAAGAGCTAAGGCAGGAGCTTCGAAGAGTAAAATACAATCACAAATTCGCAGCAACCCTTTATAATACAATAGGTACACTACTTGTAGTAGCTGCAATAGCTATACTGGTCGCCAACCTTTGGCTTCCGGTGTTACAGGTTACAGGTACATCGATGTCACCGACACTCCAGGAGGGACAGATACTTGTCTCAACAAAGGGCAGTAGCTTTAAAACCGGTGATGTGGTAGCTTTTTACTATAATAATAAAATACTAGTAAAACGAGTGATAGCAATGCCGGGGGACTGGGTAAATATCTCGGATGATGGTACAGTGTATGTAAATGATATAGCAATTGATGAGCCGTATCTTAAAGAAAAGGCATTCGGAGATTGTAATATCGATCTTCCTTATCAGGTTCCTGAGTCAAAAATCTTCGTTATGGGAGACAACAGAGGGGTCTCTTTAGACTCAAGAAATACCGCAGTAGGATGTGTTTCAGAGGAACAGGTGGTTGGAAAAGTAACATTTAGCCTCTGGCCAATGTCAATCTTTGGTAGTATTGACTAAAAATCGTACTTGTGCACGATGTGTCTATTGGTAAAAAAGTAGAATTAGCTGCCGTGTGACTTTCGTGTGACTTTTGCGTGATATAATGAGACTGTAATAAAGAAAGAGAGTCCAAAATGATGTTAAACGTCAAGCATATAAATAACTTATAATAATATTCGGAAAGGAGGATGCAGAATGGATAAGGATATGGAACGTCTCGGAAAAGAGAGGCTTAAAAGAGTAAAAAGACGTAGACAGCTTGCTACATTTATTATTTCTATGGCAGTTATAGTGCTTAGTATTACTGCGTATAAACTTATACAACCTGCATCTGCGGAAGATCAGAATCAGATGAATTTCACTGACAACACCGGTGCAAACTCTACTTATACCAATCTTTCGACACTGGTAAATAAGCCGGCGCTTACTGTGCAAACCAACACTTCTGGCGATATAGTTACCTGGGATGGTAAACAGTTTGATATAAAAACGCACATGGAATTTAAAATCGCACAAGATGAATATGGTGCGAATAAAGATAGTAAGAATTATAATTATTACTATTCGTTTGGAAGTAATATGGTGATTCCTGATGCATTACTTAATAATTGGTATACAGATAAAGATAAACGTTTTGATTACCAGTTTATTAAAAATGATGTCGAATATATTGTCTTGATCAAATTTCATGAAGATTATTTAAAAGATAATCCTAAAATTGAGTCTGCTTATATTGATTTTGACTTCACAGCTACACAGGTTAAATATGAAGACAGTAAATATAAATTTGATGTATCAGACGGCGTTCAGATAGAAGTTACACCGGAAATTATAAAATGGGACAAAGATACAAGCGTTAATTATGATATAAAAGTAGAAAAAAATAATAAGACTGATAATACATTAAAAACAGATGGAGATGGAAAAAAATATGTAGATTATGAGATAAAAATATCTTCTACAAAAGGTACCCCTGGTGTTGTCAAGCTAACTGATGTATTTAGTGGCAATGGTATGATAGTTGACACTAGTAGTATAACTTGTAAATTAGTCGACAAAAATGGAACAGAAATAGATAAAGCTAATTATACTTGCAAGTTTTTACAAGATTCATCTGATCCAAGCTCGATATCAATTGATGCTTCTCTTCCAAAATTAAATGCTAATGACTACTATACATTACAATATAGATATTATATTGATGCAGGAGATCTAAAAAACAACACATATACTACGGCAACAAATAAAGTAGAAGCACAATCAACTGATAAGACTACAGGTGAAAGCGTAAAACATACTGGTGGCACATCTGTTTCTTATACTAAAGATGCAATTGAAAAAAGTGGTACATATGACGGCACTACTAAGAAGATAACCTGGACAATTACTATTAATAAATCAAGGGACGATATTAGTGGATACACATTGACTGATGATATGATGAAGAATGCCTCAAATTTTAAGATTACATCAGATCAAGATAGTAATGGTGAAGGATATACTATTAATTATAATAACAACAACAGTAATGAGGTCGACAGCGTTGTATTTAAACAAATTAATGGTGACAAGAACACTAATACATATACTGTCACATACGTGACAGATGCGACTCCTGATACAAATGATACAACAGTATCAAATACAGCTCATTTTAATAAAAATGTTGAAGGTAATAACGACGTAACTGCTCAGGTCACTGTTCCAGGTACGATAGGAAAAGACAATGTAACAAAAACTTTTAAAAGTTCTGAAAAAGATGAGACCAATAAAGTATATAATTTAACCTGGAATGTAGATATCAAAGTATCTGGAGGAGTTATAAAAAAAGGATCTGTATTTACTGATTCGTTGACTAATAGTAAATATGATGTGACTCATCATTATATGACTGTTGATCAAGTTAAAAGCGTATTTGAAGAATTTAAGAAGGTTTTTGGTAATGCAATTGGAGATTTTAAAGTTGAAAGTAGTTGGACGGAGTACATTCTAGAAAAAGTTCCTTTTGATGCTAAAATAACTGGTTTTTCATTTGAATTTATTGATGACTTTAATACTAACAAAAATGATGATGTCACATATACCTTTGAATACACTTCCGCAGCAGATTATTCTGACGTGGATGGAATGACAT
>CAVICC010000053.1:0-18165 GCA_963641405.1 bacterium
GCGATCTATGCATTGGGAAAAAGATAAATATCCATATAATTCTCACACCAACAGTTCCAATTATGGAAAGTATCATCGGTACTGTCGAATATCCCATGCCTCTTAAAGCTCCCGGAAAAAGATCCATGATACCACATAAAAAATATGGAACCGTTGTTATTGAAACAATCTCAAGTCCACATTTAATAACTTCTTTGTCGCTAGTATATATACCAAGTATCTGTGTACCAAATAAATATGCCCCACACCCCATCACAAGTGCCACTACTGTCGTAAGTATCAGACAGTCTAACAGTACCCGGTCCATTCTTTTTTGTTTTCCGACTGCATAGTTCTGACTTGTAAAACTCATGCACGCCTGTGTGACAGAATTCACAGACACATAAATAAAGCCAAGTATGTTATTTGCAGCTGTATATCCTGCCATAGCTATAGAACCAAACGAATTGACCGAAGACTGCAGCAATGCATTTGAAAAATTGATAACTGTACTTTGTATGCCTGCCGGTATTCCCACCTGGAATATCTGTATCATATAAACTTTTTCAATTCGAAGCTTGCTGAATCTAAGCTGATAGCTACTATCGCTGTGATAAAGACAGCAAAGAACCAATAAGCATGAGACAAACTGTGACACGACTGTGCCGATCGCAACACCCGCAACTCCCATATGAAAGACTATAACCAATGTCAAATTGAGCACAGCATTGATGCATCCTGATATTATAAGGAAAAATAATGGTCTTTTTGTATCTCCAACAGCTCTTAGTATCGCAGCACCATAATTATAAAGCATAAAAAAAGGCATTCCACAAAAATAAATCCTCATGTACAGAGTAGATAGATCAATTACATCATCCGGCGTTGCCATGATAGTAAGCGCTCCACGAGCAAAAATCACTCCAACTATAGCCATGACTACTCCACTAATTATGGCAATGGTAATAGCTGTATGCACTGTTTTTGACATTTCCTCTTCTTTTCCTACCGCATAGCATCTTGCTGCAAGCACATTTGCTCCGAGTGATATTCCGATAAACAAATTGACAAACATATTTATCAGTGCCGTAGTTGAACCAACCGCGGCAAGCGACTCCTTGCCACTAAACTGTCCCACGACAATTATATCTACAGCATTAAACGCAAGCTGCAATATTCCCGACAGCATAAGTGGAAGAGCAAATGAAATAAGTTTATCCATTATGGTGCCATTTACCATATCAATTTCGTATTTATTGCTTTTCATATATTCAAGCCCCCTATACCAATATTATTGTACCCTTTGCGTGACCAATTTTATATTTTACCACTATGTCACATATTTTCAAGAACTTATAATTTATTAATTGAGATATAAAAAATCGTATCGTAATCTCCTATACATTAATAAAAGGAGACCTCAAAAAGGTCTCCTCAAATTACATAAATTTTAATATGCTTTTATTATTTCTTTGTGATGTATCCCTGTGCTTTAAGAAGCTCTGCGCAAAGCACTGCTCCACCTGCTGCACCACGGACTGTGTTGTGTGAAAGTCCAACGAACTTCCAATCGTAAACTGTATCCTCTCTGAGACGTCCGACATTGATTCCCATACCGTGCTCATAGTCTACATCGAGAGTTACCTGAGGACGGTTATCCTCCTCGCAGTATCTGATGAACTGCTTTGGAGCACTTGGAAGCTCAAGTTCCTGCGGAACTCCGCTGAATTTCTCTAATGCCTCAATGAGCTGTTCTTTTGTAGGTTTCTTTTTGAACTTAACAAATACTGCTGCTGTATGTCCGTTTAATACAGGAACACGGATACACTGGCATGTGATAACAGGTGATGTTGCAGGAACGATCTGTTTCTTCTCATCATCAACATATCCCCAGAGACGAAGTGGCTCTTTCTCTGATTTTTCTTCCTCACCACCGATAAATGGGATGATGTTTCCAACCATCTCTGGCCAGTCCTTGAATGTCTTTCCGGCACCTGAGATTGCCTGATATGTTGTAGCTACAACCTCGTATGGCTCAAACTCTTTCCATGCTGTAAGTACAGGAGCGTATGACTGGATCGAGCAGTTAGGTTTTACTGCTACGAAACCTCTCTTTGTACCGAGACGCTCTTTCTGATATTTGATAACCTCCATATGCTGTGGATTGATCTCCGGAACAACCATTGGCACGTCAGGAGTCCATCTGTGTGCGCTGTTGTTTGAAACTACAGGAGTCTCTGTCTTTGCGTAATCTTCCTCGATCTTCTTGATCTCATCCTTTGACATATCTACTGCTGAGAATACGAAATCTACCTCAGAAGCAACATTCTCTACTTCATTAACATTTTTTACTACGATCTTCTTAACAGCCTCAGGCATTGGTGTGTCCATTTTCCATCTGTCACCAACAGCCTCCTCATAAGTCTTTCCTGCGCTTCTTGGGCTGGCTGCGATTGTTGTAACCTCAAACCAAGGATGATTCTCTAAAAGAGAAATAAATCTCTGTCCTACCATTCCTGTTCCACCAAGGATACCAACTTTAAGTTTCTCGCTCATTACTCTAATCTCCCTATCTCTATAATTATTGTTCAGACACTATCTCGTAATTTACTTCATCAATCCGTCACTTGCCTTTTAATTCATCCGCGGCGTCTATGTCCGTCCATCACATACAACTGTCTTTATAGGAAATATATTACTTGAATCTTTAATGAAAAACAAGGAAAAAAGTATATTAAATAAATAATATTTATCCTCATTTTTTATCTATTTTGCACAAATACTATACTTCATCCTGCCAATTTTGGCTCATATACTCGTCATAAACCGCAATTGCTTTGTCCATAGATGTCTTTGATGGCGCACCCACAGTACATCTGGTGCTGACACAGGTTTCCATGGAAATTGCATCATACACATCATTCTCAAATACCGGTGAGATTGCCTTAAGCTCCTCAAGGCTCATATCATCAATGGCTATGCCCTTGTCAATGCAGTAAAGCACAATCTGTCCTACGATGCCGTGTGCATCTCTGAAAGGAACGCCCTTCTTAACGAGATAATCTGCCGCATCAGTGGCATTTGTAAAGCCGTTGTTGGCACTCTTTCTCATCACATCTTTGTTGAATTTTATTGTATCAAGCATACCAGTAAACAGTGCGATACATCCCTTTGCAGTGTCAAACGCATCAAAGGCAAGCTCCTTATCCTCCTGCATATCCTTGTTGTATGCAAGTGGAATACCTTTCATAGTGGTAAGGAGTGACATGAGTGCTCCGTACACACGGCCTGTCTTTCCTCTTACAAGCTCAGCAATATCAGGATTTTTCTTCTGTGGCATGATGCTGCTTCCGGTGCTGTATGCGTCATCAATCTCAACAAACTGGTATTCGTTTGAGTTCCAGATGATAATCTCCTCTGAAAAACGTGAAAGGTGCATCATTATAGTGGAAAGAGCTGATAAAAACTCGATCAGATAATCTCTGTCCGATACTCCGTCCATACTGTTTAAGGTAGGTCCGTAAAAATCGAGAAGCTGTGCTGTGTAATCGCGGTCAAGCGGATATGTAGTTCCGGCAAGTGCTCCTGATCCGAGCGGACAGTAATTCATTCTCTTATATATATCGCCAAGTCTTGATCTGTCCCTTTTAAACATCTCAAAATATGCGCCCATATGGTGTGCAAGTGTGATAGGCTGTGCTTTCTGTAAATGAGTAAATCCCGGCATGATGGTCTCGGTATTTGCTTTCATAATCTTTAATATAACAGCAAGAAGCTCTTTAAGCTCATCATCTGTCTCTTTAACTGTTTTTCTGGTGAAAAGTCTCATATCTAAAGCTACCTGATCATTTCTGCTTCGTCCTGTGTGAAGCTTTTTACCGGTATCACCGAGTCTGTCGATAAGAGTAGCCTCAACAAAGCTGTGGATATCCTCGTATTTAGAGCTGATCTCAAGCTCTCCCGACTCCACTTCACTTAAGATCTGCTTTAAGCAGGCTACGATATCATTGCTCTCAGCCAGTGAGATGATGCCCTGCTTTCCAAGCATTTTCACATGGGCGATACTGCCCTCTATATCCTCTTTATAAAATTTCTGATCAAATGAAATGGACGCATTGAAATTGTAAACGAGCTGATCTGTCTCCTTTGTGAAACGTCCTCCCCATAACTGTGCCATGAGAATTCCTCCTTGATTTGTAATAATACTTTACTGTGCTAAATTATATAATACTTCAACTATCCACGCAACCGCAAATTCTGTATTTACTATGCATTTTCTTCATAGTCATTGTTGCCTGTGCTTATAATAATACTCTTGACCTACACTGTCGTTATTTCTTCTTTCTGCGCGATTTCCCTGTCGCGTTGTGCTTTCGAGAAAACACATCCGCAATAATACTGTCTGTACATATTGTACTGCTTAGAGATCTCCGTAGATTTCTTATATCCCTCTTTTTTCTTGAAGTCCGAAAAAAGATATCTCACTTTGTATTCATTTTCCAGATCTCTTCCTATCTCATTCAGCTTCTGTGCATTTTTAAGCGGGCTGATTGAAAGTGTTGTTGTAAAAAAATCAAAGGCGTTCTGCTTTGCATATGCGGCACTCTCCTCGAGTCTTAAGCGGTAGCACTTAAAGCAACGCTCTCCTCCCTCCGGTACATCTTCCATACCGCGCGCCATATCATAAAACATCTCTGTATCATATCTGCCCTCGACAAAATGCACCGGATTTTTTGTCGAAAACGCATTGATAAATCTCTGCTGTTCATTGACTCTCATATGATATTCCTCAGGTGGATAAATATTCGGGTTATAATAAAAAACCGTCACTTCAAAATACTCAGCCAGAGTCTGTATGCAGTATGTACTGCACGGTCCACAGCAGCTATGCAGCAAAAGGCTCGGAGTCTGTGCTTTATCTATGCAGTTTTCTTTTATTAAATCTTCCATTAATTTTTGGTAGTTTATTTTATTCATATAATCTTCTTATCATGCCTTCTGTCTGTTTATATATAATGATATCTTTTGCACCCTTAATCGTACAATATATACGAACAAGGACCGGAAAATCAATTCCGGTCCCTCTCATACTAATCCTCTTCATATCCAAACATTAGTCTAAAAATCTTTTTACCTGTTTCGGTCTTAAATATCTTCTTGTATGCCTTGTCAATAGCTCTGCTTCCCGCATCATCCTCGTAAAGATTTACAAGGAAATCCGCCTCGACAAGTATCTGGTAATCAAGACCATCTATATTGTCATATGTATGATGATGTCCTATAAGAAAACATATCCTGTCTACGATATAATTCTCAAATCCAAGCTGTAAGAGCATATTCTGTGCGAGGATAGGTCCCTCCTGCTCCTGAAGCTTGCCATCACATTTGCCGTATTTTTCCTCTGCGACGCGAATTCCGATATCATGAGTATACGCTGCTGCCTCAAGTGTAAAAAGTGAGGCAGCATCCATACCCTCGCCAACACCTATAAATCTGGCATAGCTGTGAACCTTGGTAAAATGCTGGATTCTCTTTGGATCGCCATCATAGTAGGCAATCATATCCATAAACAAATCATCTAACTGTTGTTTACCATAACTATAACTGTCACTATCCATTTATTCTTTTTTCTCCTAATACTTTGTATTGCTTTGTTAAAATGTAACTACATGCTATAAAATACTACAAAGAGATAATTTTTTCAATATTTTCACGCAATTATTTGATTAATTTTACACGCCGGGTTGCATTTTTATTAAAAGTTCTGTAAATTCGATTTGACATAAGCCTATATATTTGATAATATAATATGGCTTGCCGATATGGCTCAGTAGGTAGAGCGACGCACTCGTAATGCGTAGGCCACCGGTTCGATCCCGGTTATCGGCTTTTCATTCATTATAGCAAACATATTTCTATAATATGTACACTCCTTAAACACTTCATGATTTTCATGAGGTGTTTTTTGTTGCCAGGAAACAGGTGGATCATACTCCTGCCAGCCACCAGATCCACCGTCCTTCTCCCACAAATCTCTGAACAGACGATGCATGCAAAAATAAATCTTGACATTTACATACAATGTAATAAAATATTCTCGTTGGTTTATTTTTAGTAAACAAAAAATCTATTATTAAACTCACACGTAAATATGCTGTTACCAGAATGTATAATTTATGTAAACTCGTTTTTTGCATAAATTTATCTTCTGCCATACAACGCAAAAAGGAAGTAAATATGGATATAGGACGCAGAATGAAGGAGCTACGTATCCAATATGGACTTACCCAACAGGAACTTGCTGACCGCGCAGAGCTGACAAAAGGTTTCATCTCACAGCTCGAGCGAAACCAGAACTCTCCGTCAGTAGGCACACTGCTGGACATAATCCAGTGTCTGGGTATGACTCCGGCAGAGTTTTTTACAGACTCTGAGCCAGAGCAGATCGTCTTTAAGACGGCTGATTATTTTGAAAAGATCGATGATGAAAACAACAGCAAGGTAGAATGGGTTATCCCCAATGCACAGACTAAATCAATGGAACCTGTGCGGCTGACTCTCCATCCTGGAGGATGCTCCGAAGTATATCTGCCAAAGGAATGTGAAGAATTTGGCTATGTGATTAAGGGCACAATAAAGCTTAATTTTGGTAGCAAATCGCATACTGTAAAAGCCGGTGAGTCATTTTATTTCAATGCCGAAAAAAAACATTTTATACAGAACAAGTCATCCAAGGATGCCGTTCTTATATGGGTAAGCAATCCACCAAGTTTCTGATACTGATATAACAGCATTGTCCAATTTTAATAATACATAAATGAGAAAGGTTTACACAATGGGAAAAAAACTAATTGATTTCATTGACATCACAAAGTCGTATAATGGGAATATTGTACTCGACGAATTAAATTTATATATAAGAGAAAACGAGTTCCTTACACTGCTTGGACCATCAGGTTGTGGAAAGACTACTACCCTTCGTATGCTCGGTGGCTTTGAGATGCCGGATAAGGGAAAGATTATGTTCGATTCAAAGGACATCACAAATATCCCTGCAAACGAAAGAAACCTCAATACCGTTTTCCAGAAATATTCGCTTTTTCCACATATGACTATTGCGGAAAATATCGCTTTCGGGCTTAAGATCAAGAAAAAAAGCAAATCATATATCGATGACAAGATCAAATATGCATTAAAGCTTGTAAACCTTGACGGTTTCGAAGATCGTTCGGTTGATTCCCTCAGCGGAGGTCAGCAGCAGCGTATCGCTATTGCCCGCGCTATCGTAAATGAACCTAAGGTGCTGCTTTTGGATGAGCCTCTCGGAGCTCTCGACCTTAAAATGCGCCAAAGCATGCAGTACGAACTTATCAGATTAAAAAATGAGCTTGGTATCACATTTGTATATGTAACCCACGATCAGGAGGAGGCACTTACGATGTCAGATACCATCGTGGTCATGAATCAGGGATATATACAGCAGATCGGCACTCCTGAAGATATCTACAATGAACCTGAAAATGCCTTTGTTGCCGACTTTATCGGACATAGCAACATACTCGACGGTGTCATGATAAAGGATAAGCTCGTTGAGATACTCGGTGTAAAGATGCCTTGTGTAGATGAAGGTTTCGGAAACAACACTCCTGTCGATGTTGTTATAAGACCAGAGGATGTAGAGCTTGTAGCTCCTGAGGACGGCTATTTAAAAGGTGATATAGTTTCTAATATCTTTAAGGGTGTCCACTACGAGCTTGAAGTCAGGGCAAACGGCTATGATTGGATGGTTCACACTACCAAATATGTAGAGGTCGGCCGCCATGTCGGCATCAATGTAATTCCATTTAACATTCAGGTAATGCACAAGCCTGAGTCATCCGATGAAAAGGCGGTGGTGATAGATGACTAAACTAAAGAAACAGCTTCTTGCAGGACCATATCTGATCTGGATAATAGGATTTATCATCCTGCCGCTTCTGATGATAGTCTACTATGCATTTGCAGACTCAAACGGAGGCTTTACCTTCAAATATGTCGCTGCAATCACAGAACCAACCAATATAAAGGCAATATTACTCTCCCTGAAGCTGGGACTGCTTTGTACTATTGTATGCCTGGTACTCTCATATCCGCTTGCTATGATATTAAACGGACTCAAGATCAAAAACCAAAGCCTTGTAGTCTTTGTTTTCATGCTCCCGATGTGGATGAACTTTATGCTTCGTATACTCGCCTGGAAACAGCTTCTTTCCAAAAACGGTGTAATAAATTCAATCCTTAGCACACTTGGACTTCCGGGCTTTAATATTATGAATACAACCTCAGCAGTAGTACTTGGAATGGTATATGATTTTCTGCCTTTCATGCTACTGCCTGTATATAACGCCATGACCAGGATTAAAGATGACTGGATTGAGGCCGCCTTAGACCTCGGTGCCGGAAAAATCACTATCTTTTTTAAGATAATACTGCCTCTTACAGTATCAGGTGTCATCAGCGGTATCGTAATGGTGTTCGTGCCTTCGCTTACCTCATTTGCCATCTCACAGATACTCGGTGGTGGAAAGGTCCTTCTCATCGGAAATATAATCGAACAGGATTTCGTACATGGCTCTCAGTGGAGTGTCGGAAGCGGTCTCTCACTTGTGCTCATGGTATTCGTGCTTATCAGCATGGCTCTTGTAAATCTGTTCGATAAGGAAGGAGATCAGACTGCATTATGGTAAAGAAAATTGCATCAAAAGTATATATGGGACTGATATTTTTATTTTTGTATCTGCCTATATTTGTACTTATAATACTCTCCTTCAATAATTCAAAATCTAAGGTAAAATGGGGAGGCTTTACCTTTGACTGGTATGTAAAATGTTTCCAGAGCGACAGCATCATGTCAGCCTTTTCCACGACACTGCAGATCACTCTCCTCGCAGCCATAATCTCGACTATTATCGGAACACTGGCAGCCATGGGCATAAGCTCCATGAAAAAGAAAAACCAGACAATTTACCTTGGTGCCACAAATATCCCAATGCTCAACGCAGATATCGTAACTGGTATCTCAATGATGCTTTTATTTGTAAAATTCATGAATCTCGGATTTGTGACAGTGCTCATCGCACATATCACTTTCGATATTCCTTACGTTATATTAAATGTACTGCCAAAGCTAAAACAGACCAACAAATACACTTACGAGGCAGCTTTAGACCTTGGAGCCTCACCGCTTTATGCATTTTTCAAGGTAACCTGGCCTGAGATCAGCTCCGGTGTATTTTCAGGATTTCTCATGGCAGTTACAATGTCACTAGATGACTTCTCCATCACTTATTTTACGAAGGGTGCCGGAGTAAACACACTGTCAACCATGCTCTATACAGAGCTTAAAAAGGGTGTAAAACCAGAGCTCTACGCGCTTTCTACAATACTTTTCTTTACGGTACTGCTGCTCCTTGTAGTTGTAAATATCAACTCAAACAAAGCTCCTGTTACCTCTGTAAAGAATGTAAGCCGTGCTAAAAAGCTCCGTGTTGTAAAGAGAACCGTAAGTCTTGCGATCGTTGCAGTGCTTGTTATCGGATGTTTCTCTGTATTTGCAATAAGCTCCGGCAAGGGAAGCGGTGACAACACCATAACTGTATTAAACTATGGTAAATATATTGACGAGTCAGTGCTCGACAGTTTCGAGCAGGAGACAGGAATTACCGTAAAATACGAGGAATACGAAGATCCTGAGGAAATGTATACCAAATACAAATCAGGCGCAATAGATTATGATGTTATCTGCACCTCAGATTACATCATCGAAAAATTAATAGGTGAGGGCGAAGTTAAAAAGATCGACTACAGCTCTATGCCAAATTATGATAATGTCGATCAGGAAATCATTGATATGTCTGCATCCTTTGATCCGACACACGAATACACAGTACCATACTTCTATGGCACTCTCGGTATTCTCTACAACAAAAAGATGGTAGATCCTGCTGATCTTACAAGCTGGGACTGCCTGTGGAACGGTAAATTCAAGTACAACATGATCATGATCAACTCTGTCCGCGATGCATTTGCACCGGCACTTAAGACACTCGGCTACTCATTAAACGAGACAGATCCTGATAAACTCGATCAGGCATATGATATATTAAACAAGCAAAGCAGTGATGTTCTTGCATACTATGTGGACGAAACCCGTGATGAAATGGTTGCTGAAAATGCTGCTATCGCTGTATGCTACTCCGGTGAGGCTGCTTCAGCCATGGATGATAATGATAATCTGGGCTATATTGTGCCTGAAGAGGGATCAAATCTCTGGATTGACTCATGGTTTATTCCAAAAACCTGTCAAAATCAAGACGATGCAGAGGCATTTTTGAATTATATCTGCGGTGATGAACCTGCCGAACTAAACTTTGAGTATGTATACTATGCCTCACCTATAGTATCAGTCTGTGAAAATCAGGATCAAGATACAAAGGAAAATGAAGCCATAAATCCACCTGCGGACATGATAAAAAAATGTGAAGTATACCGGGCACTTTCAGATGATGATGCTACTCTTTATAATACTTTGTGGCAGAGACTTAAATCAAACTGATATGTTCTGTTTTACCTGTAAACAGTAACCAAAATACCATCTCAAAAATTGTGCAATAATACATATTGCAGATATGACAAAACAATGATACATTTAAACCCACGGAGCGCTTACTCCGTGGGCTTTTTATTCCACGAGATCCGATAGTTTATGCTCTTACCTAAAGGAGAGACATGAAATATACGGAGTTTTTACAAACAATTGAAACCGAAATAACTGCGAGACTTGACGATTCTTTCAAGCTCCAGATCCATCCTGTTGAGAAAAATAACGGGAAAATCTATGACGGATTGGTGATCATCAATCCTAGCTTCAATATAGCACCGACCATTTACTTAAATCCATACTACCACTGGTATCTTGATGGTGTGTCTATGGACAGTATTCTCGATGCAATTTTATCCACCTACAAAGAAGTTTGTCCAACTAAAGATTTTGATATCAGTTTCTGCAAAGATTTTGATAAAGCCAAAGACCTTATTGTGATGCAGCTTATAAATTACGATAAAAACAAAAAAAAGCTGTCTGATATTCCTTATATAAAATATCTGGATTTTGCAATTATTTTTCAGATATACACAAAGATTTCATATCCGGAATATGGTACAATCACTATCACAAACAAGCTTATGGAAATCTGGGATGTAAACATAGAGACTTTGATACGCACAGTTCTTAAGAACACCCCATCCATCATGCCATACTCATTGCTTAATATGGCCGAGTATTTAAAAAGTAAATGTTCTGAGTACTCTATGCTTCTTTCAGATATGGCAACCGAGGAAATCCCAATGTATATCCTTACCAATGAGAGAAAGATAAATGGCGCTACAAGTATCCTCTATCCAGGAGTACTGGCATCTCTGTCCCAAAAGCTCGGTGGCAATCTGCTACTTATCCCAAGCAGTATACATGAGTTTCTTGTCATACCGCTTGACTGCGATGTGGAAATTGCCGATCTTAGTGAATTCATCCGCGAAGTGAATGCCACACAGCTTACAGATGAGGAAGTGCTCGGTGAACGTTATTACATCTATGATAGCAAGACCGATACTATGTATTAATAGATATAAAAAACGGATAGATATACTTTTAATATGTATATCTATCCGCTGTTTTTTATTTGTGAGAAATCCTGTCATATAATTTCTCATATTCTCTTGCAGATGCATTCCATGAGAAATCTTCCCTCATAGCTCTCTCCATCATCTCCTGCCATCTAGCCTTGTGATTCTTAAACACATCACTGGCATATTTTATAACGTGCAGCATATCATGTGCATTATAATCAGCAAATGAGAATCCTGTTCCTTTGTTCTCATATTCATTATATGGCTGCACAGTGTCTTTAAGGCCACCTGTCTCTCTTACGATAGGCAGTGTTCCATAGCGCATCGCCATCATCTGACTTAGACCACATGGTTCAAATAGCGAAGGCATAAGGAAAGCATCACATGATGCATATATCTCGTGTGCTTTTTCCTCTGAATAACCAATGTATGCACTAATTTTATCAGGATATTTGTTCTGGAAATAATGAAACATTTCCTCATACCTGTCCTCACCTGTTCCAAGCACTACAAACTGTACATCCATGGTAGAAAGCATCTCATCCATAACATATGCAACAAGATCAAAACCTTTCTGATCTGTCAGGCGAGAGACTATTCCAATAAGCATAATATCATTGTCAACCTTAAGACCATGATCCTCCTGAAGCTGTCTTTTATTCATCAGTTTTCCACTCATATCCTTTATAGAAAAATGCTTTTTGATAGATTTATCCGACATAGGATTATATACATCATAGTCTATTCCATTTAATATGCCGCTTAGATGTCTGCGTCTCTCGAGCATCAGGCCTTCAAGTCCTTCACCACCCTCTGGCGTACATATCTCATCGGCATATGTCGGGCTTACGGTTGTGACCTCGTCTGCATATACGACACCGCCCTTTAAGTAATTTGCCTCCCCATAAAATTCAAGTTCTCCAGAATTAAAGATGTGCTCTGGCAGACCTGTGATATCTTCTATCTCTCTAATCTTCCAGCGCCCCTGAAATTTCATATTGTGGATTGTAAATACTGTTTTTATACCAGCATAAAAATTATCCGAACCATATAAAGTCTTTAAAAATACTGGTAACAGTCCTGTCTGCCAGTCATTGCAATGGATTACATCCGGTGCGAAATCTATAATAGGCAAAGCCTCAAGTACAGCCTTTGAGAAATATGCAAATTTCTCAACATCCTCATAAATATTATTGTACGGCTTGTCGCCTGCAAAATAAAATTCATTGTCTACAAAATAATATGTCACACCGTCATGCTCTGCCTTGAATATGCCTGCATACTGTTTTCTCCAATTGAGATTGACATAAAAATGACAGACAAACTTAAGCTGTGGCAGGAACTTATCACTCATGCATTTGTATTTTGGCATTATGACTCTAACGTTATATTTTTTCTTGTCAAAATATTTTGGTAAAGATCCCGCTACATCCGCAAGTCCACCTGTCTTCATATAAGGTATTGCCTCTGATGCAACTATAAGTATATTCTTCATGTTCGATACCTCCCGCGTTAAAAACCCCGCTTATTATGATATAAGTATAGCACGAATATGTACATTATGCCTAGTAAAATAACATAAAAACTTCGCGCCACTTTTCATATTGAAAACTGTATGCGCGAAGTTATTCTTATAATACCTATATCAAAATATATACATTTATTCCTCAAACTGTGAGTTATAGAGGTCTGCATAAAAGCCGTTCTTTGCAAGAAGCTCTTCGTGAGTTCCCTGCTCGATGATATCTCCGTCCTTCATGACGAGTATCATATCAGCATTCTTTATAGTTGAAAGTCTGTGTGCAATGACGAAACTTGTTCTACCCTTCATTAGGTTGTCAAGAGCCTTCTGGATACGTATCTCTGTTCGTGTATCAACAGATGATGTTGCCTCATCGAGTATCAGTATTGGGTTGTCAGCAAGTATCGCTCTGGCGATAGTAAGAAGCTGTTTTTGTCCCTGAGATACGTTCGACGCATCCTCGTTAAGTTCCATATCATAGCCGCCCGGAAGTGTCTGGATAAAATGATGAGCATGAGCCGCCTTTGCCGCTTCAATGACTTCTTCATCTGTGGCATCAAGACGTCCGTATCGGATATTTTCCATGATAGTGCCCTTAAAAAGCCATGTATCCTGTAACACCATACCAAACGCATCTCGAAGCTCGTTTCTGTTGTAATCCCTGATATCGTGTCCGTCCACAAGTATTGCACCAGAGGTTACATCATAAAATCTCATTAGAAGTTTGACCATTGTAGTCTTTCCTGCTCCGGTAGGTCCTACGATGGCAACCTGCTGTCCGGGCTCTACCTTTGCTGAGAAATCATTGATAATGATCTGGCCTGGATTGTATCCAAAGTGTACATGTGAAAATTCTACCCTTCCTTCGATATGATCGAGCTTAACAGGATTTTCCACAATTATATCTTCTTCCTCTTCCTCAAGGAATTCAAATACACGCTCCGATGCTGCCGCCATGGACTGTAACTGGTTTGCAACCTGTGCAATCTGCTGTATAGGCTGTGTAAAATTCTTTACATACTGGATAAATGCCTGAATATCACCGATCGTGATGACATCTTTTATGGCAAGTATACCACCTGAAATAGCAACCCCAGCATAACCAAGATTTCCGACAAACTGCATGACAGGCATCATAAGACCTGATAGGAACTGTGATTTCCAGGCAGATTTGTAAAGGATATCGTTTGCTTCCTTAAAGGTTTTTACAGTCTCAGCTTCCTTGTTGTATGCCTTTATTACAAGATGACCTCCGTATACTTCCTCCACCTGTCCGTTTATATGTCCCAGATACTCCTGTTGCTGTCTAAAGTATTTCTGCGAGTGCTTTATAACAAAAGATATAAGCAGTGCAGAAACCGGCAGTATTACAAGTGCTATAAGTGTCATAAGCGGTGAAATTGAAAGCATCATCACAAGCGTTCCGATAAGAGTGGCAACAGATGTGATGATCTGTGTGATACTTTGGTTTAGGCTCTGTCCAAGTGTATCTACATCATTTGTGATGCGCGAAAGTACTTCTCCATACGTTCTTGACTCGAAGTACTTCATTGGCATACGATTGATCTTCTCGGATATATCCTTACGCATCCTATAGCAGGTCTTCTGAGTGATACCTGTCATAATAAGTCCCTGTGCAAACATAAATATTGCGCTTATCACATATAACCCTAACGTAAATAACAGTACTTTTGCAATATAATCAAAATCAATACCACCGGTTCCAGAAATTTTGTTCATAAGTCCCTCTGCAAGTGCAGTGGTCGCCTTTCCCATAACCTTTGGTCCTGCAACAGAAAAAATAGTAGAAACCGCTGCAAATATCATAACTGCTATGATCGCAGCCCAGTATCTTCCCAGGTATTTTATAAGTTTTTTTGATGACTTTTTGAAATCCTTAGGTTTCTCAGCAATCATTCCCGGACCTCTGCCCATTGGGCCTCTTGGTCTCTTAGGAGGCATCTTGAATTGTTCTTTATTTTCACTCATCCTACATGTCCTCCTTTTTTCTATCTGCTTTACTGTCATCTGCTGCTGATGTATCATCAGTAAGTCCAAGTTCCTTAGCAGAAAGCTGTGATTGTGCGATCTGCACATATACATCACAGTTTTTAAGCAACTCCTCATGAGTACCCTTGCCTACAATCTTTCCGTCATCAAGTACCAGGATCTGATCTGCATGTAAAATAGTACTGATACGCTGTGCAACGATGATAACTGATGCATTCTCAGTCACTTCCTCAAGTGCTGCACGAAGTTTGGCGTCAGTCTTCATATCAAGTGCCGAAAAACTGTCATCAAATACATAGATATGAGGATTTTTTGCGATAGCTCTTGCAATGGCAAGTCTTTGTTTCTGTCCTCCTGAAACATTTGATCCGCCCTGTGCTATAGCACTTTCATAGCCGTCATTCTTTCCATCGATGAACTCTGTAGCCTGAGCGATCTTTGCAGCTTTCTTTATCTGTTCATCTGTAGCATCGCTTTTTCCAAATCTTAGATTTGAAGCTATTGTTCCAGAAAAAAGGATACCCTTCTGTGGAACAAAACCGATCATATCTCTAAGCTCTTCGAGCGAATAATCCCTGATATCGTGTCCGTCAAGCTCAATAGAGCCACCTGTTACATCATAAAAACGCGGGATCAGGTTTACAAGAGTAGATTTACCGCATCCGGTACTTCCGATGATGGCTGTTGTCTTGCCCGGCTCTGCCACGAAATTAATATCAGAAAGCACATCTTCCTTTGCTCCCGGATATCTGAAATTGACATGCTCAAACTTTATCACACCCTTATGATCTTTTACTGTAACAGCATCTTTGGGGCTGTTTATGGAGCTTTGTGTCTTTATTACCTCATCAATACGGTCCGCAGCCACACCTGCTCTTGGAAGCATGATAGACATTGCAGAAAGCATAAGGAATGCCATAACGATCATCATAGAATATGTGATAAACGCAGTCATTGTACCAACCTGCATAGAACCTTTGTCGATTCTGCCTGCTGCTATCCAGACGATACCAAGAGTGATACAATACATGATCATTGACATACCCGGCATCATAAATGTCATGACGCGGTTTGTAAAAAGCTGTGTGCGTGTAAGCTCTTTATTTGCCTCATCAAAACGCTTCTCTTCTTCCTTTTCACGTCCAAATGCCCTTATAACGCTAAGACCTGTAAGAATTTCTCGCGAAACAAGATTTACTTTGTCCACAAGAGTCTGCATGATCTTGAATTTTGGCATTGCAATACCGACCAGTGTAAAAATAAAGATCATAATCGCAATAACTGCAACTGCGATCACCCACTCCATGCCGGAGTTTGTATTGGCAACTTTTACGATACCACCGATTCCCATAATAGGCGCATAAAGTACCATTCTAAGCATCAGAGCGGTAACCATCTGGATCTGCTGTATATCGTTTGTGCTTCGCGTGATAAGTGAAGCCGTAGAGAATTTATTGATTTCGGCATTTGAAAAACCAACAACATTCGAAAATGTCTTTTCCCTTAAATCCCTACCGATACCGGCGCCAACCTTTGAAGCCGCATATCCTACAACAACTGCCGCAATAAGCATGATAGCAGCAAAGCCGAACATCTTGCCGCCTGTTTTCCACAGATATGCGATCTGATTGCCATCAACATCGACTCCTGCATTCTCATCACATTTGAAGGCAAAAGCAATACCCATTGACTTAAGAGTTGATGACCCTACTGCATCGATCTTATCCTGCACACCGCTTCGGATCTGCTCAATGATATCATCTGTCATCTCAACTCCCTGTGGAATGGCAGATGCATCTACATCCATCTGCTCATCCGACTGGAATGCCTGATAAGCCATAACAACAGGAACCAGAAGTTCCTCGTCCATCTCATCAAGAGTATCCTCATCTGCTGTCAGCTTGTAAGTTGTTACGTTGTTGTCATTCTTAGAAGCGTCATCCTCATTAGAATAACATTTTACAAACTGCTCTTTCTCGTCAGAAAGCATAAATGTCTGTGCCGTCTGATAATCCTCCTTTGTGATCTCCTCAGGAAGGATATGCTCGATGCCATGATTTTGTATGCCGACATCGATAATATTTGATGTGTACTCCGGCAGTGCCAGATCACAATATGCCTGAGCAAACAAAAATACGATTATCACAATGATCCATTTCCAGTATGGGATCATATTCTTAAAAATCTTGCTCATAAACTAGTCCTTTCTATTCTTTATATTGTTTTGCACGCATACTATCTATTTTATCAGCAAGGGGCAATAATTCAATAAAGAAAATATAAATAAATGGTAAAAAAATAGTGCAATAATCTATACTTTGTAATAAAACCATAAAACTGGCTTATTACAAAATAAGAAGGTGTACACTCAAATGGTGCACACCTTCATGCCGTGATTTTTTCTGCCGGATCGATTGTTCACGAAACAGGGATCGTACTTTCAGGCAATGTGAATATAGAGAATAATGATCTGTGGGGAAATAAGAGCATCCTGAGCAATGTCCCGACAGGACAGGTGTTCGCGGAAACCTACGCTTTCAGCCATGAGCCTATGATGGTGGATGCTGTAGCCGCTGAGGACTGTACTATTTTGTTTCTGGATTTCAATATGCTTATGGATAACCCATTGGAAAACCGGATATGGCAGAATAAACTCCTTAGAAATATGCTGAATGTGTCAGTACAGAAAAATCTTGCGCTGTCCAGCCGGATCTTCTGCACATCCTCAAAGACTATCAGAGGCAGGCTCCTGACTTATCTCTCATCACAATCAATGAAAGCCGGGAGCGCAACCTTTGATATTCCCTTTAACCGCCAGCAGCTTGCTGACTATCTGAATACAGACCGCAGCGCATTGTCCAATGAATTAGTAAAAATGCGCGATGATGGGCTGATAGAATTTTATAAGAATACTTTCAGGCTCGAGTGTATCCTTGAGACCGTTTCAAGTTTTGTGTAAACGTTAAAAACTGATATAAGATTTGTGAATA
>CAVICC010000054.1:0-17897 GCA_963641405.1 bacterium
TGTTCAACTGGCAAAATGTACACAAACTTCGAGCCCAAAATCGACGCCTAACAAATTTATGCAATCACAGCTAAATGTTCTGTTACCGGCAACCACGCAACCCTCAGCCCAGGCGGCACCATCAACATTCCATATATGGGAAGTTTGAGATATTAAAATATAGTAGGAGAAAATGCATGAGATTTCATGTACTTACCCTGTTTCCACAGATGATAGAACAGGGACTGTCTGAGAGTATCACAGGCAGGGCATTAAAACAGAATATCATATCACTTGAGACGGTAAACATCAGGGATTTTGCCAACAATAAGCATAACAAGGTAGATGATTATACCTATGGCGGTGGTGCCGGTATGCTTATGCAGGCGGAACCTGTATATCAGGCTGTGCGCAGTGTGGCGGATCGCATTATGGCAGATCACATTATGGACAGGTCACACGAATGTGGCAGTGACAATAGTAGTAACAGTGATAAGATGTGTATATCAGAAAAGATGCACGAACATAATGCAAGGATCATATACGTGACTCCACAGGGGCGCGTGTTCGATCAGCAGATGGCAGCCGAATTTGCAAAATGCGATGATCTTGTGTTCCTCTGCGGGCATTACGAGGGTATTGATGAGAGAGTTCTCGAGGAGACTGTAACTGACTATGTATCTATAGGTGATTATGTACTTACAGGAGGAGAGCTTCCTTCGATGGTGATGATCGATGCGATATCAAGGCTTGTACCGGGAGTTCTTCACAATGATATATCCGCAGAGACAGAGTCATTTCACGGCAATCTGTTAGAGTATCCGCAGTACTCAAGGCCTGTGGAGTGGCACGGCAGAAAAGTGCCTGATGTGCTCATGTCGGGAAATCAGAAGAATATCGATAAATGGAGACTAGAAAAGTCAATAGAGCGCACAAAGGAGCGCAGACCTGATCTGTACGCAGAGTATGAAAGACTTGACAGATGCCGCAATCTTCTTATGAAAAATAAGCTTCTTCATATGGATATGATAGAGCTTATAAACCGCGGACATGCCGAGATCATATTTGAGGCAGATGGAGAGTATCTGCTTCGTGATATAGTTTCAAAGGTCTGTTTTCACACAAGAACTGACGTAAATGAAATAAAAAATGTGGCTGATAGAAAAATTAAACCGGATATAATAGAAGCCATAACAAATGGAATAGTACTCCATCAGCAGGAATATATCGATTTGTTTAAGGGAAATGGTTTTATTGAAACTGTTGAGTGCAAGCAAGCTGTATACACCAGAAAAGAAAAGCTTCCGGTCAGTGGACTTTACAGACCTGACGGAAAACCTATGCCAAACGGACTCGTGATAGAAAAGCTCGATGAAAGCCACAGTGATGAGGCGGCACCGATGTATCCGGGATTTGATGAGCCGGACTATATCAGACAAAGGATTGCCGCAGGAGCAGTGTACGGAGCATTCTTATCATATGGGGATGGCACTGTTTCGGAGAGTGGCAATACAAATATAAAATCCAGCAGGAATGTCACAGAAAATATTTCGGGAAAAGTTCCTGAAAATAGAATACTGGCAGGAATAATAGGTGTCCACGAGGAGGGCAGCATCGGCATGCTCTATGTAAAACCGGAGTACAGACACCAAAAAATTGCCAAAGCCCTCGAGACATATGCCTTTAATATGGCATTGGAAAACGGCTGGATTCCATACGGACAGGTTATCGTGGACAACGAGCCGTCGATGAAATTGCAGGAAGATATGGGGCTATATTTTTCAAAATCACCTGTTTACTGGATGACGAAAGAAAAAAATACTTGATTTTATATAACAATTATGGTAAAGTACCAATGTTGTGAATAAAAGTGATGGTCCTCTGTTGTGAAAATAGTAGTAGCATTAAGAACGTCAAAATGATTAGGAGGTCACAAAATGAACGCAAGTGAAATTATTAAGAGCATTGAGAACGAGCAGTTAAAGGCTGAGGTACCTGAGTTTTCTGTAGGAGATACTGTTAAAGTATACGGAAAAATCAAAGAGGGTAACCGTGAGCGTATCCAGGTATTCGAGGGAACTGTTATTAAGAAACAGAACGGATCAAACCGTACAACATTCACAGTTAGAAAGCTTTCTAACGGTGTAGGTGTTGAGAAGACCTGGCCACTCCACTCTCCAAACGTAGAGAAGGTTGAAGTAGTACGTAAAGGTAAAGTACGTCGTGCTAAACTTTACTACTTAAGAGATCGTATCGGTAAAGCTGCTAAGGTTAAAGAGCTTGTAAAATAATATTTAACGCGAAAAAAGACCGCTACTTTGCGAGAAATCGTAGAGGGCGGTTTTTTTAATGGGAAGTGTTTGCGAGGCGGAGGCATGGTTTACATGTGGGAATTTTTAATATATAATAAAAAACACGTGATTTTATAAGTTGTGAGGTTAGTACAATGGCTAGAAGAACAGGACTAAATTTCAGAAAACAGCGGAGAAAATTCAATCTTCCGTTATTTAAGGAGATAATATCATGGATATTATCGCTTGCGATAGTGATATGTCTGGCATACGTGCTTGTTGCTTTTTTCGGTATCAGGACAAACGTAGTAGGTCAGGCGATGGAGCAGACCTTAGAGGATAATGATGAGATACTCGTGAACAAATTTGCATACATAGTTTCAAAGCCGAAGGCTGGCGATGTGGTCGTATTTCTGCCAAACGGCAATAAAAAATCCCATTATTACATCAGAAGAGTTGTCGCAGTACCGGGCGATACCGTACAGGTAAAGGATGGCGCGCTCTATGTAAATGATGAGATATACAAGGAAAAGGTTGATGTGGCATCCATGGAGGATGCTGGAATAGCTGAGGATCCTATAAAGCTAGGCAGCGATGAGTATTTTGTACTCGGTGACAATCGAAACAATAGTGAAGACAGCCGATATGCCAATATTGGCAATGTAAAAAAAGAATATATTATCGGAAAAGCATGGTTTAGATTTTCAGGATTTGGTGATTTTGGTATGATAAAGTAATGTAGGATGGCATTATATACAAAATATAAGACACAAATATCTGATACGAAACAATACAGAGATAATAGAACAGAAAGAACAGGTGAATTATGAATTTTCAGTGGTATCCGGGACATATGACAAAAGCAAAACGTCAGATGCAGGAAGATATAAAACTTATAGATCTGGTTATTGAGCTGGTGGATGCAAGAATTCCGTTATCCAGCCGCAATCCTGACATAGATGATTTGGGCAGAAATAAATACCGTCTTATATTGATGAATAAATCAGATCTGGCTGATAAGGATCGCACGAAAGAGTGGAGCGCATACTTCAAGGAAAAAGGCTTTTTTGTCGTAAGTCTTGATGCAAGAACCAAAAACAGCATGAAGAGCATCACAGATATCGTGATGGAGGCATGTAAGGAAAAAATCGAGCGAGACAGAAAGCGCGGTATCAAAAACCGTCCGGTAAGAGCCATGGTTGTTGGTATTCCAAACGTGGGAAAATCCACATTTATCAATTCCTATGCAGGAAAAGCCTGTGCAAAGACCGGAAACAAGCCTGGTGTCACAAAAGGAAAACAGTGGATCAGACTCAATAAGAACGTCGAGCTTCTTGATACTCCGGGTATCCTCTGGCCAAAATTCGAGGATCAGACAGTAGGGCTTCGTCTGGCTCTTATCGGTTCGATAAAGGATGAGATATTGAATGTGGATGAGCTGGCAGTAGAGCTTGTAAAGTTTTTAAAAGCAGAATATCCGGGACTTCTGGCTGAAAGATACGAGGTAAATGAGGACTCAGATATCATTGACCTGATAAATGAAGTGGCCAAAAACAGAAAATGCATTTCAAAGGGTGGAGAGCCTGATTACAGCAAAGCGGCTGCACTTATTATAGATGATTTTAGAAGTGGAAAGCTGGGTCACATTACTCTGGAAAAACCAGACAGATAGAATGTATTTGAACAGTTAAGAAAAGTAAAAACAAAAACATAAGAGAAAAATGACAGTAGAAAAAATAGGTAATATAAAAGAACAACTTAAAAATACACCAGACCCGCAGCTTATGGATTTTATAGATTGCTATGGGGCGGATGATAGAAGCGGTGTAATAAAACTTGTGGAGAATGCAAAAAAGCGACTGAAAAAGTATAATCAGGAGCTTATCCGCATGGAAAAACTGAAAAAATATGAAAAAGAATATGACGCATATGCCAATATTTGTGGTATAGATGAGGTTGGAAGAGGACCTCTTGCTGGACCGGTTGTGGCATGTGCGGTTATATTGCCAAAGGATTGTGACATTCTCTATATCAATGATTCAAAGAAGCTTTCCGCAGCAAAAAGAGAAGAGCTGTATGATCTTATTATGGAAAAAGCCGTATCGATAGGAATAGGCATGGCATCACATGAGAGGATAGACGAGATAAATATACTTCAGGCCACATATGAGGCAATGAGACAGGCTATAAGCAGACTTGATCCACAGCCTAATCTGCTTTTAAATGATGCAGTTACTATTCCACAGGTAGACATAAAACAGGTTCCTATCATAAAGGGGGATGCAAAGAGCATCTCGATCGGAGCCGCAAGTATCGTGGCGAAGGTTACAAGGGATAGGATGATGGTCGAGTATGACAGAATTTATCCGGGATATGGATTTGCATCAAATAAGGGCTATGGATCAGCAGAGCATATTGCGGCATTAAAAGAATATGGTCCATCACCGATACACAGGGCATCTTTTATTAAGAATTTTGTATAGCCTGACAAAATGATCAGGTATATTGACAAAACAGGAGATATATATGACACTTCAACAACTAAGACAGGTACTGACAATTGCAGAATCAAATTCCATGAACGAGGCGGCAAAAAAGCTGTTTATCTCACAGCCAAATCTCTCCGCAACTGTCCGCGAGGTGGAGGAAGAGCTTGGAATAACAGTATTTATGAGAAATAACCGCGGAATAACGGTTACAGCCGAGGGAGAGGAATTCTTAGGTTATGCAAAGCAGGTCGTAGAGCAGTATCATTTGCTTGAAAATAGATATCTAAATGTCGAGTCCAAGAAGAAATTTTCTGTTTCAATGCAACATTATTCATTTGCTGTAAAGGCATTTGTGCAGCTGGCAAGGGAAGTTGGCATGGATGAGTACGAATTTGCAGTTCATGAGACCAAGACAAAAGAAGTGATCGACAATGTCAAGAACCTAAAAAGTGAGTTAGGTGTGCTTTATATAAGTGATTTTAATGAAAAAGTACTAAAAAAGCTGTTCAAGGAGTGCGATCTCGAGTTTACAGAGCTGTTCGTTTGCGATACATATGTGTATCTGTGGAAAAATCACCCACTCGCATCTAAAAAAGTAATATGCATGGAAGATCTGCAAGAATACCCTTGCCTGGCATTTGAACAGGGGGTAAACAATTCATTCTACTATGCTGAGGAGATGATGAGCACATTTGAATACAAGCGTATCATCAAGGCAGATGACAGAGCTACGATGCTAAATTTAATGGTCGGTCTGGATGGATTTACACTTTGTTCAGGAATAATCTCGGAAGATTTAAACGGGGATGATTATGCGGCGATTCCGCTTAAGGAAAGCGAGAAAATGCACATAGGTTACATAAAGCACAAGGGACAAAAACTCAGTAAACTAGGCGAAATATACATAGATGCCTTGAAAAACTATGAAAATAAAGTTTTGTAGCAGATTAAAAATTTGTGTAATATTAAAATTAAATTAATTAAAAAACATTTGGATTTTGTGGAATATTTACATTCGGATTGTTTTTGTACGAATACATGGACAAAAAAATAGTGAAAAATTAGTTTCCATATTCGAAAATATCCATGTAAATAGTAAAAAATCAATGTTTACAGTATATTACAGATTTTTTGACATATCAAAAACAAATGATATAATGAGCGCAACAATAAAAAGTGCAAATGCACAATGTTTTTTGATAAAAAAGGTGGTGTTAATTATGTACGATAAGGAGACAGTAATTAGGCTGAATTCATTAGATGATGTTCAGGAATTTGTTGGAGCTGCTTCTAAGTGTGATTTTGACATTGATCTCAAATATAAACGAATTCTTATAGATGCCAAATCTCTTCTTGGAGTAATCGGTATCGGAACTAATAATGATTTCAAAGTCTGCTATGTCGGTGAAGATGCTGCATTCGAAAATGTAGTTGATAAATTTGCCATAGCATAATACAATGGAATAGTAAAGTTTATGGAGAGTTTCTTTGTGAAACTCTCTTTTTTATATTTATGCTTTTGATTGGAACAAAGCATATAGAAGGGATTAATCAAGGACAGGTGTCAGAACAGGGGAAAAAAGAAAAGATACAACTTCATATTTCAGTTCGAAATCTTGTAGAATTTATTTTCAGGGAGGGCGATATAGATAACCGCTCAGGGCGCGCAATGAGTGCCGATGCCATGCTTGAGGGTACCCGCATCCATAAAAAGATACAGGGCAGCATGGGTAAAAACTATATGGCCGAGGTGCCACTTAAGCATGTGGTAGAGACTCCTGTCTATGAGCTTACGATAGAGGGCAGGGCTGATGGCATATTTACCGAGGATGGCTTGTCATGGATAGACGAGATAAAGGGTATGTATCGCAAGGTGGAGCTTTTTGAGGAGGCGATATATGTACACAAGGCACAGGCAATGTGCTATGCGTATATTTTTGCACTTCAAAACAACCTTGACCGCATGGGTGTGCAGATGACGTACTGCAATCTTGAGACGGAGGAGACAAAGAATTTCCGTGAGGAATATACGTTTGAGGAGATTTCGGAATGGTTTGACGATCTGATGGCAGAGTACGGCAAGTGGGCATCCTTCCAGTGTGAGCTTAAAAATAAGAGACAGGCCTCGATAAAGACGCTTGAGTTTCCTTATGAATACAGAACAGGCCAGAAAAAGCTCGTATCAGATGTCTACCGCACCATAATGCGCCAGAAGATACTGTTTCTACAGGCTCCTACAGGTGTCGGAAAGACGATATCCACGATATTTCCTGCTGTAAAGGCTGTTGGGGAAAATCTTGCAGACCGTATTTTTTACCTGACGGCAAAGACGATCACGGGAACAGTGGCAAAGGAGACATTTTCACTTCTTACAAGGCAGGGATATGTGGCAAAGACGATACAGATCACTGCAAAGGAAAAACTGTGCCTGTGCGAGGAGATGGAGTGCAATCCGATAAACTGTCCGTATGCAAAGGGACATTTTGACAGGGTAAACGATGCGGTGTTTGATCTGCTCCACAAAGCGGATATGATTGAAAGAGAGGACATAATACGGCAGGCCAAAGACTTTAAGGTGTGTCCGTTTGAGATGTGCCTTGATACTGCGACCTGGTGCGACAACATAATATGTGATTACAACTATGTATTTGATCCAAATGTATACCTGAAAAGATTCTTTCAGGAGGGGATAAAAGGTGATTACATTTTTCTGATAGATGAGGCTCACAATATGGTCGAGCGCAGCCGTCAGATGTACAGTGCAAAAATCTATAAAGAGGATTTTCTTACGGTAAAACGTATAATGAAAACCCACAGCAGATCGATTGAAAAGTCACTGGATAAATGCAATAAGCTGCTTCTTGAATTAAAAAGAGAGTGTGAGACATATACGATCCATGAAAGACTCGGCAATATGGCATTTTCATTTATGCGCCTTATGTCACTGTTGGATGAATTTTTGCAGAAACCGGGAGATTTTCCGGGAAAAAAGGATGTCACGGATTTTTATTTTACGCTTAGGAATTTTCTTAATATATATGACCTGGTGGACGAGCATTATGTGATGTATAGTGAGATCGTGGAGGATAGCAGATTTATGCTTAAGCTGTTCTGTGTCGATCCGTCAGTCAACATACAAGGCAGGCTGGATAAGGGTAAGTCAGCGATATTTTTTTCAGCCACATTTCTACCGATAAACTATTACAAGAGTCTGTTAAGCACGAAAAAAGATAATTATGCCATCTATGCCAACAGCACCTTTGACAGCAAAAAGAGGCTTCTTGCCATGGCAACTGATGTAAGCACAAAGTATACGAGACGTTCGAGGTCAGAGTACGAGCGGATAGCAAAGTATATTTACAGCACGATAAGTTGCCGAAATGGAAATTATATGGTTTTCTTTCCGTCGTATAAGATGATGAATGATGTTGCAAAGACATTCTGTGATATATGTGCTGTTGAGGTAATTATACAGAAGAACAACATGACGGAAGCTGAACGCGAAGAATTTCTATCAGCTTTTGAGAATGAATATAATAAAAATGACTCGGAAAATGCAAAAACACTCGTTGCATTCTGTATCATGGGCGGCATTTTCGGAGAGGGCATTGACCTTAAAAACGACAGCTTAATCGGTGCGATAGTTGTGGGAACAGGACTTCCGCAGATCAGCAATGAGAGGACGATCCTAAAGGATTACTATGACGATATGAACGGCAGCGGTTTTGATTATGCTTTCAGATATCCGGGCATAAATAAAGTCCTCCAGGCAGCCGGACGCGTAATCCGGACAACGGAGGACCATGGTATTATCCTGCTTTTGGATGAAAGGTTCTGGCAGCGCGACTATGACATGCTCTACCCCAGGGAGTGGAGCGACCGTAGATCGTGCAATATAGACAATGTGCAGCAGTTAGTCACTGACTTTTGGGAGAATATTTAAAAACTCCTCGGTAGATGCCGATACGGGCAGGGTAGTATTTACGGATACTACGATCTGACGTGCCGGCATCTTTTCTTTTGTCTTTATAATGAAAAGATCCTTGGAATCCCTGCTAACACAGTAGTCAGGAACGAACGCGATTCCAAGCCCGATCTTTGCCAGATCGATAAGAAGATCGTTACTGCTTAATTCTATCTCAGGAACCAGATCAAGCTGATGCTGTAAAAACAGATTATGTAAAAACTCACTTGTAGTACTTTTACGGTCGAGCATCATGATAGGATAGCGGTTCAGTTCGGAAAAGGAAAGCTCTTGCTGGCGCAGCTTGAAATAGTTCGGGTTAGCCACGAATACATCTGAAAAATTGCAGATGGTCTTCTGTCTGTAGGAGTGGTTAAGGTGTGAGTTTGGAAAGTTTGTCACGATAAGATCGACCTTTCGTTGCTCTAAAAGCTCCACACACTGTATCGAGGTGGCATTTGTTACCTTGATAGGTACATTCGGGAAAAGCTGGTGGAACTTCTTTAAATAAGGAACAAGCAGATAACGGCAGATCGTATCGCTGGCTCCTATGTGAAGCTGGCCAAGGCCAAGTGTTCCAGAATCAAGAAGCTGGCTTTCACCGCGGGAAATTAAGTTCATGGCAGGTTCAATATGCTTTAACAGAAGAGAACCTGCAGGTGTAAGCTGGACTTTTTTAGTACTTCTTATGAAAAGAGACTGTCCGAGCTTTTTTTCGAGAGTCTTTATCGACTGGCTGACTGCCGACTGCGAGATGAAAAGCTTTTTGCTTGCCTCTGAGAAGCTGAGTGATGTTGCCACATAATAAAATACTTTATATAATTCATAATTTATATCCATATATTATTGCTCCTTATGACATTTTAATATGATTAATCAGATTACTACAGGCTATGCATTCTCATAACCCTTTAATCACATTATATAAGAAAACTATAATTAACGCAACTTATAAAAGAAATTAAATATATTAATTATACTTATCATACACATAGTGTTATACTAGATACAAAATTAATGGGTTACATACTCTCGAATTGAAAGGAGAACATATGAGTAACGTACGCCGTGTATATGTAGAGAAAAAACCGGACTTTGCAGTAAAGGCAAAGGAATTAAAGCATGAGATCAAGCATTATCTGGGAATCACAACTGTAAAAGCAGTTCGTGTACTCATCAGATATGATGTCGAAAATATATCAGAGGAAACATACAAAAAAGCACTGTATACAGTTTTCTCAGAGCCTCCAGTAGATGATATCTATGAAGAGACATTTGACTACGGAAATGCAAGAGTATTTACAGTAGAGTTCTTACCTGGACAGTTCGATCAGAGAGCAGACTCAGCGGAGCAGTGTGTAAAGCTTCTTAATGAGAATGAGGAGCCTATCATCAGAAGTGCCATCACATATGTGATCGAGGGCGATATCACAGATGATCAGTTTGCAGCAATCGAGAAGCACTGCATCAACCCTGTAGATTCACGTGCTATCGGCATGGAAAAACCAGAGACACTTGTACAGAAATTTGATGATCCTACCGATGTAAAGGTATTTGATGGATTTAAGTATATGGCAGAGGCAGACCTTAAAGAGCTTTACTCTTCACTCAACCTTGCTATGACTTTTAAGGATTTCCTTCATATCCAGAATTACTTCAAAAACGAAGAAAAACGTGATCCTTCAATGACAGAGATCCGTGTACTTGATACATACTGGTCAGATCACTGCCGCCATACAACATTCTCAACAGAGCTTAAGAATGTCAAGTTTGACGATGGATTTTACCGCACACCAATCGAGAATACATACAAGGATTACCTTGGAACATTCGAAAATCTCTACAAAGACCGTGATGACAAATTCGTTTGTTTGATGGATCTTGCACTTCTTGCCATGAAGAGACTTAAAAAAGAAGGCAAGCTCGATGATCAGGAGGAGTCAGACGAGATCAATGCATGTTCTATCGTTGTACCTGTTGAGGTGGATGGAAAGACAGAGGAGTGGCTTGTAAATTTCAAGAACGAGACACACAACCATCCGACAGAGATTGAACCATTCGGTGGTGCTGCTACATGTCTTGGCGGAGCAATCCGTGATCCGCTTTCAGGCCGTACATATGTATACCAGGCAATGCGTGTCACAGGTGCCGCAGATCCTTCAGTACCAGTTTCAGAGACAATAGAGGGAAAACTTCCACAGAAGAAGCTTGTCCGCGAGGCTGCTCACGGATACAGCTCATATGGAAACCAGATCGGACTTGCAACAGGCTATGTAAAAGAAGTTTACCATCCAAATTACGTTGCAAAACGTATGGAGATCGGTGCAGTCATGGGCGCAGCTCCAAGACGTGCAGTACAGAGACTTACATCTGATCCGGGAGACAAGATCATCCTTCTCGGAGGACGTACAGGACGTGATGGAATCGGTGGAGCGACAGGATCATCAAAGGCTCACAATACAGAGTCAACATCAGTATGTGGTGCCGAGGTGCAGAAAGGTAACGCACCTACAGAGCGTAAACTTCAGAGACTTTTCAGAAGAGAAGAAGTAAGCCACATTATAAAGAAATGTAACGATTTCGGTGCCGGTGGAGTCTCAGTAGCGATCGGAGAGCTTGCAGACGGACTCCGCATCCAGCTCGATAAAGTGCCAAAGAAATATGCCGGACTTGACGGAACAGAAATCGCTATCTCTGAGTCACAGGAGCGTATGGCAGTAGTTGTTGCTCCTTCTGATGTTGAGCAGTTCATGGCATATGCAAAAGAAGAAAACCTCGAGGCAACAGAGGTTGCAGTAGTAACAGAAGATCCAAGACTTGTACTTGAGTGGAGAGGAAAAGAGGTAGTAAATATCTCTCGTGCATTCCTCGATACAAACGGAGCACATCAGGAGACAGATGTCGAGGTTGAGATGCCACAGGAAAAGGACAATTACCTCGACAAGATCAGTACACCTGCTGTAGCAGAAAAAGTAGAAGCTGGAGACATGAGAGGTGCATGGGAAGCTGAGCTAGCAGACCTTAACGTATGTTCACAGAAGGGACTCGTTGAGATGTTTGACGGTTCTATCGGAGCAGGCAGTGTATTCATGCCATACGGTGGACGTTACCAGCTTACTGAGACACAGTCTATGGTAGCAAAACTTCCTGTATTAAAAGGAAAATGCGATACAGTAACAATGATGGCTTATGGATTTGATCCATATCTTTCAACATGGAGTCCATACCACGGATCAATCTACGCAGTACTCGAGTCTATATCAAGAATCGTTGCAGCAGGCGGAGATTACAAGAAGATCCGTATGACATATCAGGAGTACTTCCGCAGAATGAGCGAAGATCCAAAGCGTTGGAGTCAGCCATTTGCAGCACTCCTTGGAGCATATGATGCACAGATCGGATTCGGACTTCCTTCAATCGGTGGAAAAGACTCTATGTCAGGAACATTCAACGATATAGATGTACCACCAACACTTGTATCATTTGCTGTAGATGTGGCAAAAGAAAAAGACATCATCACACCTGAACTTAAAAAGTCAGGAGACCAGCTTATTCTCTTTACTATCAAAAAAGATGAGTATGATCTTCCAAAATACGATCAGGTAATGACACTTTACGATGCAGTAAGAGAAATGATCCAGGCAGGTGCCATCGTTTCAGCATACGCGCTTGACGGAAAGGGACTTGCAGCAGCAGTTTCAAAGATGGCATTCGGAAACAAGCTTGGTGTAACTATCGAGGATGAGGTTACAAGCGATACACTTTTCGCACCGGGATTTGGAAATATCGTTGCCGAGGTTCCTGTTGAGAAGCTTACAAAGGTAAGAGAGATAATCGATGCAGCAGGACTTGCCGGTGTTGAGACAGTAGTAGGATATGTAAATGACAAACAGACGATCGAGTGCGATGATATGGTACTTCCTATCGAGGAGGCTATCAAGGTCTGGACAGCAAAACTCGAGGGTGTATTCCATACAAAGGCAACAGACGATACAAGCAAAGTAGAGACAGGCCTTTACGATGCAAAAGACATCTATGTATGCAAGAATAAAGTAGCAAAACCAACAGTATTTATTCCAGTATTTCCGGGAACAAACTGTGAGTATGACAGTGCAAAGGCATTTGAGAGAGCCGGAGCCAACACGATCGTAAAAGTATTCAAAAACCTTACAGCAGAGGATATCCGCGACTCAGTAGATGAGTTTGTAAAAGCAATCGACCAGTCACAGATTATCATGTTCCCAGGTGGTTTCTCTGCAGGAGACGAGCCAGAAGGATCAGCTAAATTCTTTGCAACAGCATTCAGAAATGCAAAGATGACAGAGGCAGTTGAGAAACTCATCAATGAGCGTGACGGACTTGCACTCGGTATCTGTAACGGCTTCCAGGCACTCATCAAGCTCGGACTTGTACCATATGGACAGATCAGACAGCAGGATGCACAGTCACCTACACTTACCTACAACACGATCAACCGCCATATCTCAAAGATGGTATACACAAAGGTTGTATCCAACAAGAGCCCATGGCTTGCAGGTGCCGAGCTTGGCAAGACATACTGCAACCCGGCATCACACGGTGAGGGCCGCTTTGTAGCTCCAAAAGAGTGGCTTGATAAACTCTTCGAGAACGGACAGGTTGCTACACAGTATGTAGATGAGAATGGAAATCCTACAATGGATGAAGAGTGGAACGTAAATGGTTCTTACATGTCTATCGAGGGTATCACATCACCTGATGGAAGAATTCTCGGAAAGATGGCTCACTCAGAGCGCCGCGGTGAGTCTGTAGCTATCAATATCTACGGAGAGCAGGATCTTAAGATCTTCGAAAGTGGAGTTAAGTACTTCAAGTAATAATATGATTGACATATTTTTATATGGTAGGTAATATAATAATAGAGGCTAATCCTTGAAAGAAAATGTTAGAAGGGCCCTGCGTATGCAGAGCCTTTCTTATCATATAAAAAGGAGGTATTTTTATGCTGGAAAATTGGGTCAAACCACAGAAACCGGATGATGATGAGATTGAGGCACGTCTTGAGGCGGCTCGTACCAAGCTGTCCACACTTCAGATGCAGATCAAGAAGCACGGTTTGCCGGTGCTTGTGCTATTTGAAGGTTGGGGAACTGCTGGAAAAGGAAGTGTGCTTGGAAAAGTGATCAAAAATATTGATCCGCGTTTCTTTAAGGTTGCAACGATGGACGCACCTACTGAGGAAGAAAGACGCAAGCCGTTTCTGTATCGTTATTTTGTAAAAATCCCTGAAAAAGGCAAATTTGAATTTTTAGATTCAGGATGGATGGATGAGATCGTAAATGACAGCCTGCATGGGGATATGGAAGAAAAAGAATATAAAAAGAAAATCGAGAGTATAAAGCGTTTTGAACGCCAGCTTACTGATAATGGTTATCTTGTTATGAAATTCTTTTTCCAAATAAGCCAGAAAGAACAAAAGAAACGTATTGACGTTTTAAAAGAGGATAAGGACACAAAATGGCGTGTGAGTGACAATGATGCCTGGCAGAATAAGCATTATGACAGATGTATACATGTATTTGACCGATACTTAAATGATACTAATGCACCGGCTGATCCGTGGTATATAGTTGATGCAAAGAATAAGAAATGGGCCGAGCTTCAGGTACTTGATACTTTGGTCAGTGGAATAGAGACTGCCCTTAAGAATACTAATCTTGCAGTTCCGCTTTTGCAGAATGTATTTCCTCTAGAGAAAATTCCTAAACTCAGTGAAATCTCATTAGATAAAGAGATTTCGGAGGAAGAGTATAAAAAAGAACTTAAAGAACTGCAGTCAAAGCTTAGCGAACTTCATAATAAACTTTATAGACAAAAAATCCCTGTTATCATTGCATATGAGGGCTGGGATGCTGCCGGAAAGGGCGGCAATATAAAAAGAATTACCGGAGCACTTGATCCAAGAGGCTTTGAGGTGCATCCGATTGCAAGTCCTGAGCCTCATGAGAAGTCCAGACATTATCTGTGGAGATTTTGGAATCGTCTGCCAAAGACAGGACATATAGCTATTTTTGACCGCACATGGTATGGAAGAGTCATGGTTGAACGTCTCGAGGGCTTCTGCAATGAAAATGAATGGCAGCGTGCTTATAATGAAATAAACGAGTTTGAAAAGGAGTTATCTGACTGGGGAGCTGTTATCATCAAGTTCTGGGTGCAGATCGATAAGGATACGCAGCTTATGCGTTTTGAGGACAGACAGAATACACCTGAGAAGCAGTGGAAGATCACAGATGAGGATTGGCGGAACAGAGAAAAATGGGATCTCTACGAGGATGCTGTCAATGAAATGCTAAAAAAGACAAATACCTCATATGCGCCATGGTATGTGCTTGAGTCAAATGACAAAAAATATGCAAGGATCAAGGCTCTTAAGATAGTTATAGAGTCAATTGAGGCTACACTAAAGTAATGTTAAAGAATGCAGGCAAAGAGAGCGATAAGGATAGCACTACACAAAAAGAATAAGTAATTGACAGGACGATGCTTGAAAAAGGTATCGTCCTTTTAAATAATTACTTTACTTTAGTGTGATAATTTGCTACTATGGTAAAAGATTAAAATTTACATATGGAGGAACAATATGAAAAGAGCATTAACATTACTTATAGCAGCAACTATGGCGCTTGGAATGGCTGCATGTGGCAGCAGTAAGGGCACAGATACACAAAGCGCAGAGAAGGGCAGTGGAAAGACTTATGCTGTTGAGGCAGGATCAGCAGGAGAGGCAGTAGCAAAAGAGAAAGGCTATAATTACAATTCTGTTGCATCGCAGGCAGACGCACTTATGGAGGTTAAATCAGGAACCTCAGATGCAGCGATTATCGATCTTCTTATGGCAGGAGCAATGATCGGAGAGGGTACCAGCTATCCAGATCTTGTACACACAGATGAGCTTACAACAGAAAAATATGGTGTAGGATGCCGTAAGGGATCAGACCTTGCATCATATATCAACTCAGTTTTTGCAGAGTCATATGCTGATGGAACTATGCAAGATATCGCAAAGACATACGGTGTTCAGGAGTCGCTTTTAGAGCAGGAGGCATGTGATTTCACACAGTCTGACAGCGACAGTGATGTAGATTACATAAAGAACAAAGGCAAGCTCGTTGTAGGTATCACAGAGTTTGAGCCTATGGATTACAAGGATGATAACGGTGAGTGGATCGGTTTTGACGCAGACATGGCAAGACTTGTAGCAGAAAAGCTTGGCGTGGATGTTGAGTTTATGGTCATCGACTGGGACAACAAGGTAATGGAGCTTGATTCAAAGAGCATTGACGTTGTATGGAACGGTATGACACTTACAGATGAGGTTACATCAGCTATGGAGTGCACTAATGCATATTGCAACAATGCACAGGTAGTTGTTGAGCAGGGGAAATAGTATGTTTTGGACAGTTACACAGTCGTTACTCAGCGGTCTTTGGACTACATTTGAGATATTTATTCTAACTTTAATATTTGCATTACCTTTGGGACTTGTACTTGCTTTTGGACTTTTTAGTAAGTTTAATCCACTTAAGGGTCTGGTAAATTTATTTGTCTGGATCATCCGTGGAACACCGCTTATGTTACAACTTATCATCATTTTTTATGGACCGGGACTGTGGCTTGGAAAAGCTATCTGGAGCGGAGACGAGGCAGGCAGGATCACGGCAACGGTTGTTGCGTTTGTTATCAACTATGCGTGTTATTTCTCTGTTATATTCAGAGGCGGCATCGAGGGTGTTCCGGCAGGACAAAGAGAGGCTGGACAGGTGCTTGGCATGACAAAGCATCAGATCTTTTTCAAGATCACACTGCTTCAGATGATAAAGCGTGTTGTTCCACCTATGTCAAATGAGATAATCACTCTGGTAAAGGATACTTCACTTGCAAGGATAATCGCGGCATATGAGCTTACATTTGCCGGTGCTGCGTTTATGAAATCAGATGGTCTTACATGGCCGCTTTTCTATACAGGTGTATTTTATCTGATATTTGTCGGAATTCTTACATTGTTATTTAATTTTATCGAAAAGAAACTGGATTATTTCAAGTAGGAGGATGACATGGCAATATTAGAGGTAAAAAATATAGAAAAACATTTTGGAAAAACAAATGTATTAAAAGATGTCAGTTTTTCCATGGAAGAGGGAACTGCGCTTGCCATTATCGGTTCATCCGGTTCAGGAAAGACTACGCTGTTACGTTGTCTTAATTTCCTTGAGAAGCCTAATTTAGGCAGTATATCCGTAAATGGAGAAATGCTTTTTGATGCATCGCTGCCCGGCAGTGATAAAGATGCAGAGCTTCGCAAAAAGAGACTGCATTTTGGTATGGTATTCCAGCAGTTTAATCTTTTTCCACAGTATACGGCTCTTGAGAATGTGACTCTTGCAGAGAGACTTCTGGCACAGGAACAGCCGGATTTCAAGAAAAATAAAAAGCAGATACTTGAAAAAATAGATGCTCATGGAAAAGAGCTTTTGGAGAGAATGGGACTTGCTGAGAGGATGGATCATTATCCGCATCAGCTTTCGGGAGGACAGCAGCAGCGTGTTGCGATAGCAAGAGCATTGGCACTTAAGCCGGATATATTATGCTTTGACGAGCCGACATCTGCGCTTGATCCTGAGCTTACGGGAGAGGTGCTTAAGGTAATAAGGACACTTGCCGAGCAGAAGACTACCATGATCATAGTAACTCATGAGATGGCTTTTGCAAGGGATGTTGCAGATCAGGTTATTTTCATGGATGGCGGTGTTATCGTGGAGCAGGGAGATCCTCACGAGGTGATCGACAATCCAAAGGAGGAGCGTACAAAGCAGTTCCTCACACGATATGCACAGGGATAATGTAAATATCAAAAAAGCGTGAAATAAGTGTAAATTGGAAAGTAGATATTGATTTTTTTTTAACAAACATTTATACTAACCTAAGAGTGGATTTTATCCATAATTTTATAGAAAAGAGGTTTATTCAAATGGCAAATGTTGATTTAACAAAGTATGGTATTACTGGAACAACAGAGATCGTTCACAATCCTTCTTACGACGTATTATTCGAGGAAGAGACAAAAGCCGGCCTTGAGGGTTATGAGGTTGGTAAGGAGACAGAGCTTGGCGCAGTTAACGTTATGACTGGTAT
>CAVICC010000055.1:0-17703 GCA_963641405.1 bacterium
TATTTTATTCGTAACTGTTCAGTACCTTCACAGTTGCGAGCCGCAAGCGCATTAGAATCAGCTTCGCTGATGGGCGCTTGCTCCTACATAATATACTTTTTCTTACGAAATATGCGGTACCGCATATTTCTGTACTGAATAGTTACTTTTATTCTAATTAAAACCTACTACCTTCTGTGACAGTTTGTACGCTCCAATGGCTACCTTTCTGCCACCTCTTCCAGGCAGGTGCATCACTCTGCCCATTACTCCGTGACGCAGCTTACGGTATATCTTCTCATCATGTTCCTTCATATATGTCCACAGCTCGCGCTTCTTTGCCATATTCTCCTCTGTGCCTGATATGATGGCGAGGATTGTCGTGATCGTTGTAATGATCTCGAGATAGCTGTACATATATTTCCTGCACATTTCATTTGTCACGAGATGCAGGTTTACATCATCAAACATGATCTTGTTTACACGGATCTGCTGATCTATACGGCTTATCATGACCTGTTCATTTACCGACTGATCATCTCTTCCGATAAAATATCTGTAGAAATCAACATTCATGTAATACATAGTGCGCACATGTGGCAGTGGCTTGTATACATAGATGTTATCGACATAAAATGTATGCTTTGGCAGAGTAAGTCCACACTCACGCAGAAGCTGTGTTCTGTAGATGACTGAATGCATGAGTATGTAATGTCCTTTGAAAATGTGTCTGATATCACTCCAGGTAAATATCTTTTCGCGAGGGAAACCGGTCTGGCGCATTACCTTTTTGTGTCTTGCGCCCTCCTTCTCATAGACGTAGTTCGCAAGAATCATATCCACCTGCGTTTGCTTGCTCTCGAATGCCTTAAGCTGTGCAAGTATCTTCTTATATGCCTCGAGATCTATCCAGTCATCACTGTCTACTACCTTGAAATATTTTCCTGTAGCATTTTTAAGACCTGTATTTACAGCCTCACCGTGTCCGCCATTCTCCTGATGTACTGCCTTTATGACATCAGGATATTTTGCCGCATATCTGTCAGCTATCTCGGCTGTGGCATCCTTTGATCCGTCATCCACTATGATGATCTCCACATCCTCCCCACCCGGCAGGATGGACTCTATGCAATGTTCCATGTAATCCTGTGAATTGTAGCATGGTATTGCAAAACTTAATAACTTCATTTTTTTCCCCTTGCGTATTAATGTTCTATTTTTAATATAATTATACACTAATTCGCGCTAATGTCTAAAGATTTTTTATAGTACTTTAGACTTATACAATTTGTTCATATTTTGTTTACAAAAATGTGAAAATCAAAACACAACCTTTTCACAATTAGTTTGTATACTAACATCATAAACAACAGATACAAACCGTATCAATTGTTTTTAAAGATGCAATACTCATACTAATCTTTTTCATATACAGCCGATGCAAGCCACATGCATCGGCTTCCTCTTTTTCTACTCAAACTTCATCAGGTATTTTACTGTAATGATATGCAAAATAAATATTTCCCGCTATCGATGTTACAATCCATGAGCACAGATACACAAGATACAATGAATGCAGTGTCCTAAAATATGCAAAAACCGTCACAAGCCATACAATTCTAAATACGACTGAGCCCATAATCACTATAAACGTAGGCATAATACTCTTTCCAAGTCCTCGTGCTGCAGCAGCCGCATCGTCCATAAATGCAGAGATGCAATAACTAAATGCCATGATTACAATTCTGATCTGACCATATTCTATGACCTTTGCATCGCTTGTAAACAATGCAAGAAATTGTTTCTGAAATATGAATAACATCGTTCCGAGAAACAGTGCAATAATAAATGCATACGAAAGCGTTATGAAATACGTCTTTAATATCCTGCTTTTTTTACGCGCGCCAAAGTTTTGCGCTATAAAGCTTGTGCATGCCGTATAAAATGCTGCCATCATATCATATATGAGTGAATCCGCATTTGCAGCGGCTGAATTGCCCTCTACAACCACATGGCTGAATGAATTGATAGATGTCTGAATGCAAATATTTGCAATCGCAAAAAGAGAATACTGTATGGCTGCTGGCACGCCTATACGCAGCACGCTCTTAGCAGCCTCCTTGTCAATTGCTATATCCTTAAAACGAAGTCCATAACTGGCATATGTCTTTCGCAGACAGTTTATGATGAGTGCCGCCGAAAGATACTGTGATATAATACTTGCTATCGCAACACCTGATACTCCAAGTCCACAGACGATAACAAAAAACAGATTAAGTATTATATTTAGCAGTCCAGAAATGCCCAAATATATAAGCGGACGCTTTGTATCACCTACCGCACTTAAAACTCCATTCCCGAAATTATAAATAGCAAGTGCTGGCGATCCGCAAAGATATATCATAAGATATGCAGTTGCCCCATCTATAAGCTCCGACTTCGTGTTCATTATCTCAAGCAGCGGCTTTGAAAAAACAAGTCCTGCAACAAGCAGAAAAAGCCCCGCTATAAAACACAATATAATTGATGTATGCACGGTCTTGTGCACACGATCATATCTCTCTGCGCCCATATGAAGTGCTGTCACGGCATTGACACCACCACCCATTCCAAGCAATATTCCTGTCGTAAGCGTTATTATTATCGTGGTTGAACCGACCGAACCTAAGGCTCTTGCTCCTGCAAATTTGCCAACTACCGCTATATCTGTCATATTAAAAAACACCTGTAGCAGGTTTGAAAACATAAGTGGTATCGAAAAAAGCAATATCTTTCTGGCAAGCGGTCCGTTTACCATATCTATTTCTTTAGTTTTCATTGAATTCATCTCCCAAAAAGTCAATAAATCTGTTGTAAAACTTATTGGTACAGCTTGCTATTATAGCTACATTTGGGAGATTTTACAATAGGTCTATAATTTTTCTCCGATTACTTTACATCTCTTCCTGCAAAACGCGATTCCATAAGCCAAAATATCACATCTTCCCTCATCCCTTAAGGCTTCATCATATCTCTTATCCTTAATCTGTGTCATTGCCGTTTCACAGGCTTTGTCAAGTTCTTTGATCTCTTTGGCATATTTTACCTCGATCACAATACCGGCATCAGGATCTTCCGGCTTTATCATGATGTCACTGAAGCCATCGCCCGACTCTCTGTTTGAGGTTATAAGCCAATCGGGATTGCTTCCACGAAGCAGTCCGAGCAGAAGGCCATGATAGAAATTTTCCTTCATATTATCAGGGGCTTTTGTATCAAGGACACTTATCATACGGCTCATGATTATATTAAGCTGTCTCTGGATCATTGCTTCGTCTTTTTCGAGGATTGCTTTTGATAAAAGCTTCATGGTGTCATTGTCATTTGCGACAACATTTTTGAACCATTCCTGAATTTGAAGGATAAATACCTCACGTACTTCTTTATTCGGAATGACGAGTTTGTAAGCATAACTCTCACTTTCAGGCAGCTTCACCTCCCCGACTTTTGTAAGATAACCTGTTGTAAAAAGTACACTCCATATATTATCTATGCTGTTTTCGATCTCATCATAGGTCAGTTCAAGATGAACAACTTTTTCAATAGTTTCTCCCGCAATGAGACGCTCTATTTCATCCTTTGTCGATGAGTCAGCCTTATGTATAAGTTTCTTTACAAGGCTGTTGCCGCTGCTGTTTATCCAATAGGTCTGTGGTCTGGCATTCTCATCTGTCAGCAGATTATCAACATGATTTATGACATCCCATGGACAGTAGACATCTGCATTTCCAAAGTGGTAACCGTCATACCACTCCTTTATCTCAGCAAAATGTGACTCCATTCCGTAGTCATGAAGAAGCAGCTTAACATCTGCATCAGTAAATCCAAACTGCTCATCAAATCTTCTGTCCGTAATGGTCAATACTTTAAAATTATTAAGTCCTGTAAAAATGCTCTCCTTGGATATCCTAAGACAACCTGTCAGTACCGCAAACTGTAAAAATTCATTTGTCTTAAGTGCCTGTCCGAATATTCCCCTAATAAGAGAAACCATCTCTTTGTAATAGCCATTCTGAAATGCCTTATCGAGTGGTACGTCATATTCATCTATAATGATAACAGCCTTTTGATGATAATGCTTATATAAAAGCCTTGATAGCGTTTTCAGACTATTTTCAATAGTTTCCTCTGTGCCATCCAGTATTTTTTCAAAGAGCTTTTTGTCCTGTTCCGTTAAAAAATCACTTGTTTGAAGAATATAATTCCGGTCTGCTTCCTCTTTGATTATTTCTTTCAACATAGATTTCGCCTTTGAAAATGACAATCCATCTACACCCTTTAGACTAAGAAATATCACAGGATATTTCCCCATATATTCATCACAAAGCTCTTTATTTTTTGAAATATACAGACCATCAAATAGTGTCTTATCCGTTCCTATCTCAAAAAAGCTCTTTAGCATACTCATATTAAGCGTCTTTCCAAAACGACGTGGGCGGGTGAAAAGTGTCACCTTTCCCCAGCTCTGTAAAAGCTGCTCTATGAGCATTGTTTTGTCGATATAATAAAAACCAAATTTACGGATATCCTCAAAGTTTTCAATTCCTATCGGTAATTTAAGGTTACTTGCCATAAAAGCCTCCAAAAAATAATCAGCTACACTTTTATATAGTATAGCTGATTATCAAATCAATTACAATCTGGTTTTCTTACTCTTGATGCCATATGTGGCTGCACCTGCTCCACCTAACATTATCAGGAAGAGAACCCACATTGCAGGATTTTCATCACTTGTTTTTGCAGCTTTCTTCTGCTGGGTTGTAGGAGTTTTGGTCGTTGTATTTTTTACATTTGTTGCTTTACCACTATCACTCCCTTCTGCCGTAATTGTCGCATTTGGAGCTGACTGCGTCTTCTTTTTACTTACTGTAATATTGGCATCAATATCTCTGTTCGGAATTCCACCTATTTCTATCTCCTGTGCATCGCTGACTTCAGATATACTAATACCATATTTTGAATAATTATTATTAAATGCCTGTATATCATCTTTACTGAAATAATGATCATTGTCAGCAACTAATTTTATATTCGCTATTTTATTACTTACAGTTTGTGTCAACGCTCCACTTGCAGATACATGAGAAGCTCCATCCGGTACTTTCATCGTGAATGTATAAGTTTTTACTAATATAATCTCAAATTTCCATTCGTCACTTGTCAGATTTTCTGCCTGCTTATAATCTTCATTTCCGGCAACATCAATCTTTACCGTATATACTCCAGCCTCAATTGGTCTGACTTCTTCACCATTAGCATTATAATACTTTACAGTAATTGCTCCACATGTTCCTGTCTTTTTATAGACATATTACCAAAATGATCCATGATATTACTTTTTCTGGTAAGTACAAACAAAAGCCGGTGCTTGATGCACCGGCTTTTACTATTCATACCTATTATAAACTCTGTTATGAATTAGAAATCTGTAAGGTTTGCAGCTCTCTTCTCAAGGAATGCTCCCATTCCCTCTTTTTTGTCGTTTGTGTCATTAACAACACCGAAAAGATTTGCTTCCATCTCAACAGCGTTCTTGATATCCATGTCGTATCCGTTGTTGATTGCAGCTTTTGCAACTGAGATAGCGTAGCTTCCCTTAGAGATGATCTTAGCAGCCATAGCTTTTGCTGTTGGCATTAACTCTTCTTTAGCTACTACTTTATTAACGAGACCGATGCGGTATGCTTCAGCAGCGTCAACATTGTCGCATGTGAAGATCATTTCTTTTGCACGTCCCATTCCTACTAAACGAGCAAGTCTCTGTGTACCACCGAATCCAGGAATGATTCCAAGTCCTGTCTCAGGCTGTCCGAAGATTGCGTTTTCAGAAGCGATTCTGATATCACAAGCCATAGCGATCTCACATCCTCCACCGAGTGCGAATCCGTTAACGGCTGCGATTGTAACCTGACGCATATTCATAAGTTTGAAGAATGGCTCAGAAGCCTTGATTCCGAATGCTCTTGCCTGTGGTGCTGTGAAATTAACCATCTCAGCGATATCTGCTCCGGCTACGAATGACTTGAACTCGTTGCCCTTCTTGTCAGGACCACCTGTTAAGATAACAACCTTAACATCGTCTCTAGCCTCGATCTCTGTTAATGCTACATTTAACTCATCAAGAGTCTCACTGTTTAATGCATTAAGAGCAGCCGGTCTTGAAATTGCAAGTACAGCAATCTGATCTGCTACGTCAAGTGTTAAATTTTTGAACTCGCTCATTGTATAAATCCTCCTTAAAAAACCATATGTATTTCCTACATTTATATCAGAATAGTACCACTTTGATAAATTTTTGTCAATGTCTGTAAGACTATTTCCGACTTTATTTTCCAATTTTATTTTTAATTCATTTTACATATTCTAAATGTTTTCACTGTGCATTATATGATAAAACAGCAGAAAACGGCTCACTTTATGCGAACCGCTCTCTGCATTGGCTTATTTATGAGTAGTTATACCTCTTACCTGTGTTGTACTGATAGCGGAAAACAATACTAACGCATTGTCTTCTTTGATTTCTTTCTTGATGCTCCGAGGAGTCCTGCTCCTGCTGCACATCCTGCAACCCAGATAAGGATATTTCTGTTGTCACCGGTCTTTGCAGCCTTTTTCGTTGTTGTATTCTTCTTGACCGTGTTTGTCTTAGCCTGTGGCTGTGATGGCTGTGTAGAAGGTGTTGTCACCTGACTTCCACCGTTGTTTCCACCATTATTGTCTTTGTTATCGCCCTGATTTCCACCATTGTTGTCTTTGCTATCATCGTTGTCATCTTTATTGCCGTTCTGGTTTCCATCATTTATTGCAGGCTCACCGATTGCTGAGTCTGTTACGATAAGTCCGTACTCAGCATCCTGATCAGATAATGCAAGCTGATCGTCTGTGAGTTTTACGGCACGGATACCATCAAAATAGATAGTTGATGTAATATCTGTTGCTCCGTTTGCAGGGATTGAGTTACACCAGATCGCAAACTTTGTGATGTTTGAAGGATCAAGTGTTCCACCCTTTTTGCCCTGGAATTTGCTGAATGGGATTGAAACATATTTAGCCTCTGTTCCCTTTACAAAATCTGTAAGGTAAGCCTCGAACTCTTCTCCCGAACCATCTGTAACCTGTACTACAAGCTTTTGTCCCTGTCCATCAGGTTTAACCCACATCTGGAGTGCATTGTAATCAGAAAAATCATTATTTGTAAGGCTTGATTTGATATTTCCTGTCCAGACTTCTGATCCTTTTGTCTTTAATGTATAGGTAAATGCTCCACCGTATGTTCCGTCAGCCTTGTTATCCTTGCTGAGTGCAAATGATGATGAACATCCTGATGCTGAGTTCTGTGTATATGCTGCCTCAAGCAGTCCGTTGCTTCCTGCATAGTAATCGAAATCCTCGAATACATTTGCCGGTGCTACATCCTTTTTCTTGCCGATACTTAAGTTTTTGATAGTAGAGAGCTCTGTTCCGTCAGCAACTACTGTAATTGTAGCAACATCTGTCTTTCCAAGATTCTCCATATCAGCCTGTGTAAGAGTTGCTGTGTACCGGGTTGATTCTGCCACATCTGCTGTAGTATCAAGGCTCTGTGCTGCAACTGCTGCTTTCTGTGCCTTTCCAGCTAAAGTGATAGATTTGCCTGTTGCTGTATCCTTTACTACAAAGCTTACTTTGTCAGCATTCTTTACATATGCGCTGAGGGTTGTATCCTCTGTCAGCTCATCCATATCGAACGGTTCTGTGATATATCCGTATGGATTGTCATATGTATTTTGCTTTACTGCTTTGACTAATGTATCAATATTGTTATAAAAATTAGTCCCTTTTCCAAATATTGAACTGTCGTCATTGTAGTAATCTATAAATTCATTTATCATCTCCTGACCATAATTATCATCATACTTATATGGTACATAGAAATTTGTGTCGCTGAAGTTTGCCCATACAAGAAAATATGGCATATCATTTTTCTTAGCCACATCGCTTACTTTCTGATACCAGTTATAATCTGATTTTTTCTGTGCTACAGGATTTCCTTTTACTAAAAGGCCATCGCTTGATCCGTCTGCTCTTGTAACACGCACCCCACACTCTGAGATTCCTGCTATCTTGTTGTGTTTTGATGCTATATCTGACACAACCTGACATGTGGCATCTAAATTTTCAAAATATGACTCATCTGCATCTTGTCCATAAGTATAATCTGCATAATAATCAAAGCCCAGTACATCTACATACTCATCTCCAGGATATCTGCTCATGAAGTCTTCCTCTGATGTGACCGGTCCACATGGAGAATAAACATAGAGCATGTTGTGCACACCCTTGTTCTCTAAATAATCTCTTGTATATCTGTATAGACTCTTGAAGCTCTCCTCTGAGTTTGTTGATCCCCACCAGAACCATGAACCTGTGTTCTCATGTAAAGGTCTAAACATTACAGGAATATCATCATCTGCTAACTGATTAGCATAATCTGCGATTATATCGAGATACGCATTGTATACATCATTGTTATCTCCGCCCGGAAGTATTGTCTTTAATGAGTCATTGCTAAGATCCTGTGACTCGGCGAAATCACAATTGTAAAAATCATAATTTCCGTCTGCGTCCTTCTTAATCTTGCTGTTCGTAAAATTCGGCATATGTACAGACAAGCTGACGATAGCACCATTTTGGGCTGCTGTTTTACTTGAAGCTACAGCTTTTTTAAATGCATCATTTGCATTCTCTCCACCGCCCTCTGAACCTGTAAGTGAAAGTGTATCTATTCCGAATACACCGCTGACAGAGCCTGTAACATCATAAACATCACCTAGCTGTGCCTGCGCATTTACTGATCTTGATACATCATTCTGATGTCCAAAGAGCACCTGATCACTATTCTTTAATCCATTCAGATATGACTGAAGTGCAAGTGCACTATCATCAAGTTTTACGTCAGTAACCTTGAGGTCTGTAGCTGCTTTCGAAATATCTGCTGTAGTTCCCTCTCCTGCCTTGGAAGTAATTTTCACAAATTCAGCTGTTTCATTTTTCTGTGACAGTACAAGGTTGTCTAGGTATATGTCTCCCAGAAAGCTACTGTTTACACCGATAAGTCCGATAGTTAAATCTTTAAGTGGCGTCTTTGTAGGTGAAAATCCCATTGTGACTGTTACGCTATGTAGACCATTTCCAAGATCCTTTGCATCTGTTGTATCAATTGTACAATCCTTATTGATGATGCCGTCTGTATAGAATTTCATCTTTCCGATAGGATTTTCTCCTGAGTAGATGAGATCTACGCTTACCTGGTTGTAATTACTTACATCGACTCCAGCCTCGTTTACATATTTAACCTTTGCCTCGCTCCAGCTCTCATTGCTATTTGCAGAATAATTTAGTGAAACCCTTAATCTGCCATCTTCTTTTGCCTCGTCGACATCATATGAAAGAACCGGTGTGGCATTTGAATCTCCACCGTGGAAATACTGATAGCCTTGCTCCGTGGTCCAGCTTTCAAGAGATGACTCATCATCAAAATTTGCAAGTACCGATGGATCCTTCTCCTCAAGTTCCTTATCGGTCTCCTTTGCATTTTGTACTGACACATCTGTAAAATTCAAAGTTCCCTTGAATTTAGCTCCGACAACTTCAAAACCTATTTTCCAGATTTCACCGCCATCTGTGTCATTAAATCCATAATCCACATCTGCATAGTAATATCCATCATCAGAAATACTAAAATTGTTTTTATCTAAATAAAAGCAATTATTAACATCAGCATCCTTATAAGCCCAATCCTTGAAACTGACTACTCCTTTAACTTTAAGATATGCGCCCTCTGGGCCTAATGAATCATATGCCAGCTGATCGATTTTAATCTTTGCAGTCATATCAAAGCTCTTAGCTACCTGAAATGGATCTTCATTGGTATATGCGTAATCAAGTGATTTTTTACCAACATCATCCCACTGCTCACTTTCTAATGATGAAAAATCAATATCTAACTTCTGCTGTATATTGTTATCATAAACCGACTCCTCTGTTGCAGCCATAACCATTGCAGGTGCTATAAAGCCTGCACTCCCCTGCGCTCCGGATGCCATCATCATAGCTGCCATGACAATAGCAACACCCTGTTTTCTTAGCCTTCTCATGTCCTGGTCCTCTTTTTTCCTTTTTTATAGTTTTTTAGTAGTTTAGTTTGTTTTTTAGTTTTTCACATTTTCAAATCTCTTGGCGCGTTTATCCTCCTTTCACATTCATTGCCTTTCAGTTCCCATGCTGATTGTCAATTATTACACGACTTTATTTTAGAGCTAATTTAATTATATTTATGCTTGATATTTAAGTCAATTCCAAGTTAAGTTACACCTGTATTTTCGTATATTTTTACTTAATTTACACTTTTTTAAGTTATTTTCGACATTTATATTTATAAATCTTGTCCAGTGTCGAAAGTACCACCGCTTAATTAAATGCTTAATTCAAACTTCTAACACTCAGGCGGCACCGACGCCAGGTAACAAGTGGGAAGTTTGTCTAATTAATTATAAAAGCCGAATGCGACTTTCCGCATCCGGCTAAATTGAATAATGTAAACTATATAATTGTCAAAATTACATTAAGCCATGTGTTCTATTGTATGCATTACATATCATGTTAGAATTCTTGATAAGGATATACATTGCAATAAATGGTCCGATACCACAAAGGAGCGCACCGAAAAGCAGCCACATAAGTACTGTTGTTCCATTTTCCTGAATAACAAGACCATATCTGCCTGCATTTGCTGAGAGACGGTTTCCAAGCTTGTAATACCAAATCCATGAATAAATACCACATGTAACAATAGATAAAAGAATAAATGCTGCAAGACCTGATGTACTCTCTCCATCTCCATCACATGCGATGTTTACATCATGTGCCATCTTGTAAATAAAATAATAACCATATATGCCACAAGTAATAAGTGAAAGAAGTATGTATGATACAATACCTCTGTCATCCTTTAACCTCTCACCTGTATATGGTGGTGGTGCCTGATTATAGCCCTGGCCTCCATAATTAAACTGAGGATTCGAATTATATTGCTGATTGTTGTACTGCTGACCTGCTCCGTACTGTTGATTGTTGTACTGCTGATTAGCATTATTGCCAGTAAAACTTTGTTTTACCTCATCAAATGCGCTCTCAAGCTCCTGTTCAGCCGAACCAAATGCCTGCTGTGCCTGTTTTACAAACTGCTGTGCTTTAGAACAGTCGTTTCCGCAATACGGGCAAAATTTTGTAGACTCTGGAATTTCTTTTCCACAATTTTCACAAAACATTGATATTCTCCTTTAATCTTTTATTTCAAGGATTATACGAAACAATAAATTGTTTTCAGGTCTGAAAACAACAATATCATCTTGTCCCCATATCATCCTATACAGATACACTATAACAAATGATAATATCGTTGTAAACATAATTATTTTATAAATTTTAATATTCATTTTATTTTTACATAGTAATACTATTACAACAATTGGCGGAAGCCAGAACAATGGATGATATGAAAATGCTTTTTCTATATCGAAATGCAATAAAGCAACCCATGCTCTTGACATTCCACAGCCCGCACATGATATCCCTGTAATAAATTTTATGGGGCAGGTCACCCCAAATGCTTCCATGATAATATAGACTACGACAATAGCTGCTATTGCCACAATTAGATCTCTTCGCTCTTTATATTTATTTAACATATGTCATTTTATACTATTAATCTTTACCATGTAATCTGCAACAAAAAAGCACTGTACGGTGGCAGCTCAAGTCCACCATTGAGTGAGATTTCATCCCCTGTAATCAGATCTGTGGCACTGCTCTTTCCCATATTAAAGCCTGCAAAAAACGGCTGTTCCGTGGCATTTATGCAAACGAATACCTTTTCACCATCACACTCACGTCCAAACACACATTGACCATTCGTAAGCACTACAGAGTAAAAATTGCCATAACAGAGTGCTCTTGATCTCTTTTTTGCCTCTGCAAGCTTAGAAATCCAGTCTGTAAGATCATTCCACTGTGGCTTTTCAAAGCATGCCCTAAGTGCCGGATCACCATCCTCTTTTCTTGCTTTCTCTCCCCACTCACTGCCATAATATACACATGGTATACCAGGCATGCCGAATGCAAGCGCATATATGAGTGGCAGATGTTTTTCGTTATTCAATATACTTGCCACCCTTGTTACATCATGATTATCCACAAATGACAGCAGGTGTTTTCCCTTGTAAAGTGTCCACTGTTCAGGGCCGAACTGTCTAAGCAGTGAGTGATTTATCTCAAACATATTCATAGAGTTAAAGCTTGAGTGAAGTCCTTTGTAACACTCATAGTTTGTCACAGAATGAAGCATTGCATCGTTCATAATCTGATTATAATCGCCGTGCAACGTCTCTCCGACCAAAAAGAAATCAGGCTTTAACTGATTACAGAATTCCCGTAGTCTTCTTATAAAATCATGATCCAGACAATATGCCACATCAAGACGCAGGCCATCAATATCAAATTCATCTACCCAGCCTTTTATCGCTGAGAAAATATGCTGTATCACATCCTCATTTCTTAAATTAAGCTTTACAAGATCATAATTGCCTTCCCAGCCTTCATACCACAGACCATCGTTGTAGTTTGAGTTTCCATCAAAAGCAATACGTCCAAACCAATTAACATAAGCTGAATTTTCTCTGTTTTTCAGCACATCCAAAAAAGCCCAGAAACCTCTTCCGACATGGTTAAATACTCCATCAAGCACAACCTTTATGCCATCCTTGTGCAAATTGTCGCACACCTGTGCAAAATCCTCATTCGTTCCAAGTCTCTTATCAATCTTTGTATAATCCCGCGTATTGTATCCGTGAGTATCAGACTCAAAAACCGGTGAAAAATAAATGGCATCCGCACCAAGTTTTTTGATATGTGGTATCCAGTCATTTACTTTCAAAATTCTGTGCTCTAAAACACCATCATTCTCAAAAGGTGCTCCACAGAAACCTAACGGATAAATCTGATAAAAAACGCTTTCAAATGCCCACATTGTATCATCCTCCCTAAATCAAAAAAAATTCCTATAAATCACACTGGCAATGACCAGATGTATAAATAAAATAGCCGGCATGCCTTTTACAAAATACCAGTGTTTTGTCTTGTGCCTGAAAGCATACATCCCAGCCCATGTTCCAACACTTCCACCAATCAGACTGATTCCAAATAATGTCTTTTCCGGTAAGCGCCACTTGTGATGCTGCGCCTTGTACTTATCAATGCCCATCGCAGCAAATCCTGCTATGTTCATCAACAATAGATATACTAATATGACTTTTATCATACTATCATTGTCCTCTCTTATGTCATGATACAACAATGCCCCTGCACGGATGCAGGGGCAAGGCATCATATTATTTTGCTTTGGCAGCCTTCTTTATCTTATCTTTTCCCAGGTAAAGCTTCATCACATACCACAACTCTGTTGCAATAAATATTGATGAATATGTTCCACAAAGCACACCTACCATAAGTGGTAATGAGAACTCTCTGATGGATGTACCACCAAATATGAAGAGCAATAATACCATTACGAAAGTTGTAAGTGAAGTATTGATGCTTCGTGAAAGAGTCTGTGTAAGAGACTCGTTTGCAATATCGGCAAGCTCATCCGCTGATACATTTTTAATGCCGTGGAGGTTCTCACGGATTCGGTCAAATATAACGATCGTATCGTTGACTGAGTATCCTACGATAGTCAGTACACACGCGATGAATGTGCTTCCTACTGATATTCTGATAAGTGCATATGCTGTGATAACAACAAGTACGTCGTGTACCAGGGCAAGGATAGCACTTGATGCAAATCTGATATCCTTGAATCTGAACCATATATAAAACAGCATGAATATACATGCGATGATCACTGCCTTAAATGCATTTGTTCTCATCTCGCCACTGATCGTAGAGCTGATACTCTGTGTCTCAATCGTAGATGTATCTACGTTGAAATCGCTCTCTAAAAGATCAGCAAGCTGCTGTCTCTCATCAAGTGAGAGTGTACGAGTCTTTAATGTGACATCTGTGCTTCCGTTTACTGTAGTAACCTGTACTGCACTGTTTCCAAGAAGCTTTGATACTGAAGGTACGATATTCTCTTCAACCTCAGTAGCTGTATAATTCTTACCAAAATCAGCTGTTGTAGATGTACCACCTACGAACTCAAGGCTGTAATTTAATGCATTTCCGGAATTTACAGAATATACTATCATGCCTGCTATACCAGCTACGATAACAACACCGGAAATAATAAAGTATTTAACTCTGTTCTGTACAAATCTGATAACTTTTCTCTTCTTTGCTTTTCCGTAGAACTTCTCAGCTCTTATGCCAACACCGTAAAATGCTCTTGAAAGATATTTTGCGATGAAAAGTGCTGTAAACATCGAAAGAATGATAGAGATCATAAGTGTATAAGCAAATCCCTTTACAGTACCTGAACCAAGTACCATAAGTACTACAGCTGCGATAAATGTAGTAACCTGTCCATCGAGGATAGCTGAAAGTGCTTTTTTATATCCTTCATTGATAGAGGCAAGTACTGATTTTCCGCTTGCAATTTCCTCACGGATACGTGCAAATACGATAACGTTCGCATCGACCGCCATACCGATTCCGAGTATGATACCCGCAATACCTGGAAGTGTAAGTGTAATCTCAAACCAGTAGATAAAAAGTACTGTAAGTGTTGAGTAAATTGCAAGTCCTACAGATGCAACCACACCAAGGATTCCATAAAGTACGATCATGAATACCATGATAAGTATAATACCGACGATCGCAGCTTTTACAGCATTTGTAAGAGCTGATCCACCGAGCTGTGCTCCAACGACATTTGACTCTAACTCTTCAAGCTGGAGATTGATCGCACCAACACGGATAAATGTTGCAAGGTTTGATGCATCATCATAGCTGCTCATTCCGTTAATGACACAGTTTCCATCAGATATAACAGCGCTTACTGTAGGAACGCTGATAAAATGATCATCATAATATATACCGATAGACTGTCCTGCATCCTTAGCCTTCTCAGTTGCTTCTGCCCATGTGTCTATAGCTTCATCTTTTAATTTAAGAGAAACAACAGGCTCCTGTGTTGATGTAGAAGACGATTTATTGTACTCTGCTGAGGCATCTTTTACATCATTACCGTCAAGGATAACAGAACCATTCTCTTTTAATGTATCAATATCATAATTAAGCTTGTAACCACCCTCAACAGAACTGTCTGCTGTATAGTTCGCATTGCCATCAGAATCATACTGAGATATGAAATAAAGTGATCCCGGGCTTCCTAAATCCTCAAGTACCTGGTTTGGATCATCCACACCCGGTATCTCAACTGTAATACGGTCATCACCGCTCTTGTATACAGAGTACTCTGTTGTATAGCTCTCTGCACGCTCTTCGAGCTTTGCAATAGTATCGCTTACGTCTTTGTCTGTCGGATTGTCATCCTTGATCCTGTATGTAATGGAAACACCACCTGAGAGATCGAGACCAAGCTTGATATTCTGATAATCGCTATCCTTGGTACTTTCCCCGTTAGCAGTTGCTTCCTGCTTTTCCTTTGTGTCGGTAATAACCGCTGTGGAATACCAGCCAAGAAGTCCGGTACAAATGATTGCCACAAGGATAATCACCCAACTCTTTCCTTTTTTCATTGTCATTCTACCTTCCTGTTTTATTTGACAGCAAATGATGCAATTTGCTATGCCTCATCAGCTTCCGCTGCCTTTATCATGATAGCGCACTCGATACGCTTCTTCTGAAGCTCACATCCAAGGTCATATGCATCTGTGATTGTGCCGTGGAAATTGTATGAATTGGCGGCACATCCACCACTACAATAAAATCTCGCAAAGCAATTGCGGCATTTTTCTTTGGCATATACATTACAACACTTGAACTCATCTCGAATGTCTGTTGCCTTGATGCCGTCCCATACATTACCCATTAGGAAATCCTCATTTCCAACAAACTGATGGCATGGGTAAAGGTCTCCCCAAGGTGTCACTGCAAGATATTCTGTTCCCGAACCACAGCCTGAAAGACGTTTGTATACACAAGGGCCACCCTCAAGATCTATCATGAAATGGAAGAAATTAAATCCGTTTCCGGCTTTCTTTCTCTTTACCATCTCTGCTGCTAACTTGTCATACTCATCAAAAAGTACAGGCAAATCTGATTCCCTAAGTGCATATTCGTCTGTTGGCTGAGCCACTACAGGCTCAACCGAGATCTGTTTAAATCCTAGATCAGCCAGATGAAGTACATCCTGTGAAAAATCTGTATTGAAATGTGTATATGTACCTCTTACATAGTATCTGTCCTGATTACGGCTGTCTGCAAGCTTCTTAAACTTTGGAACGATAAGTTCATAACTTCCTGCGCCTTTTCTAAAAGGTCTCATGCGGTCATGAACCTCTTTACGTCCGTCAATACTAAGTACGACATTGTCCATCTCTTTATTGGCAAATTCCATGACATCATCATTTAAAAGTACACCGTTTGTAGTGAGTGTAAATCTAAAATTCTTGTCGTGAAGTTTCTCCTGCTCTCTTCCATATGCCACAAGCTGTTTTACTACGTCAAAATTCATAAGAGGCTCTCCACCAAAGAAGTCTACCTCTAAGTTTCTACGGTTGCCTGAATTGGCAATCAAAAAATCAAGTGCCTGTTTTCCTGTCTCATAAGACATGAGAGCACGTCTGCCGTGGTACTCTCCCTCCTCTGCAAAACAATACTCGCAAGCAAGGTTACAGTCATGCGCAATATGAAGGCAGAGTGCCTTTACAACTGTCTGACGCTTTTTGAAATCTATGATACGCTCTTTGTATGTATCTTCTGTGAAAAGCTCTTCGTTATCTTTGAGCTCATTTATTTCCTCTATTGCTTCTTCTATCTGCGTCTGTGGATACTTGTCCACAAGTTTTTCAATAATCTCCTTAGCTGAGTTGTCTAAAAACAGCTCAATAACGTCATATGTGACATCATCCACTACGTGAATGGCTCCACTATTGACGTCTAAGACAATATTATAGCCGTTATTCTTATACTGATGAACCACTACAATATTCCTCTCTTTCTATATGATTTCCTATACAGCGAAAAGAGTGTGCACCGATTAGCGCACACTCCCAAAATCCGCTTTCACTTTTGACTATTTGTACTGCTCACAAGTCTGGTTTCCAACTGTACAAGATGTCTTGCAAGCTGACTGGCAAGATGTCTGGCACTCTCCGCATCCGCCCTTTTTAACTGTGTTCTGTAATTTTCTTGTATTTAATGTCTTTACGTGTTTCATATTATATCTCCTTTTCATATAACTGCTGCCGCATGATACACTTGGCACCATATTTACTTTCAACATTATAGCACAGCAATATCAATCTGAAAACCCCTTTTTTCCACAAAGAAAGGCTCTGAATTGTCAAGTATTTAATGCAACAATTTTTCAAAATTTTAAATATGCATTTTCGTACTATAAAGTGCATATTTAAACATTCTTATATTCAATTTTTCCACGACAACAAATCCACCTAACATATAGCTGGATTAAAAACACAATATTCAGTTCCACTCATTAAATTATTTTCTTGATTTCTTCAT
>CAVICC010000056.1:0-17519 GCA_963641405.1 bacterium
CAAGAGAGAGCGAGTATGCAGGATATCTTTATCCATCAGTATTCAGAAGTCTTCCGATTGCTGCAACAATAGGAAACCATGATAAGGATGGCTCAGACTATACAGCACATTTTAACAATCCAAACTCAGAGGATAATCTCGGAAGCACAGATGCCGGAAGTGATTTTTATTTTAATTATGGAAATGTATTATTTATCTCATTAAATAGTAACAACCGTAACCAGGCAGAGCACAGGACATTTATGGAAAAAGCCATTGCAAGCAATCCAGATGCAGCCTGGAAAGTAGTAGTATTCCACAGTGATATCTATGGTTCTGGTCAGCCACATGCAGACACAGATGCTACAACAAACAGAATCATCTTTGCACCGCTTATGGACGAATTTGATATAGACGTATGTCTCACAGGACATGATCATACATATTCACGAAGCTATCAGGTACTTGATGGAAATGTGATCGATTACGATATAAGCAGCGGTACAGTAAACAATCCTGAGGGAACACTTTACATCACAACAGGATCTGGATCAGGTTCTAAATATTACAACCTGCTCAACTATACACCATATTATATTGCTGAGAGAACAAATGCATGTCTTCCATCATTTTCTACAATTGATTTTTCAAGTGGAGCAATGACTATAAAGACATACGATTACAATGGCAATAAATATGCAGATGACTTTACTATCACAAAGACAACAGATGCGCAGACTGCAGATGAGATAATCGAGTCAGCCGAGTCTATAGTAAATAGCACAGATGTAAACTATACAGACGAAAGCATGAACACATTAAAGAGCGCACTTGAGACTTTAAAGACATTAAAAGTATCATCACAGACAGCAGAAGATTCGATGGTTGCTGATCTTACAAATAACTATGGTACAGCCAATGATAAAGCAAAAGGATATGGTTCAGTAGTAGAAGAATATCAGGATAAATCGGATGCTTCACAGAGAGGTTTAAACCGTTTTAAAGAAGGAATGTCCACATTGCTTGACAAGACAGTATATACGCAGGTAAAAGAAGGTGCGCAGGCTCAGCTTGACAACTACAGCAAAGAGACAGATGCACCAGTTGTAAAAGGACTTGATGATGCAAAAACAGCTGTTGTAAATGCGATCAAAGCTCTACAGATCAAAGAAGACAATAGTGGAAATAATGACCAGAATAATGATGATCAGAACAAAGACCAAAATAATGAGCAAAATAAAGAACAGAACAATAACCAGGATCAGAATGCTTCAGACAGCAAAACCGGTGATAATGGAAATACTTCTGGTCAGCAGGTAAATACTGATAATTCAGGAAATGGCAATCAGACTGTATCCACAACAGACTCAGGAAAAAACGCAGGCACAACAAAGAGCACAACAGTAAAAACAGGAGATACTACAGCAAGTGGAGTATATGCCTTCCTTGCAGTACTTGGAGCAGCAATACTTGCATGTGCTATAGGTATCAGAAAGAAGGTTAAATTTTGGCAAAAATAATTGACACATTTGGTAAATATATAATTGTGGCACTTATTACATTGGCAATGTTTATATTCTTTCAAAGTGTTGAGAGAAAACCACTGCTGGCAGATGACAATACAACATTTGTCAAAGCAGTGGTTACAGAAAATGATAATGAAGACCTTCAGGCTGAAGCCTCACTTGACAGTGGTGACAGCCAGAAGGTTGTTTTGCTTATAAAATCAGGAAGCCACAAAGGAGAGACTGTGGATGCATACAGTCTCAATGGATATTTGTACGGTGCAAACTGCAAAGTAGGCACAAAGGTAATAGCAAGCCTGTCCGAATACGATGGAAGTCTCTCGGCAAATGTATACAACTACGACAGAGAGCCGGAGATAATCGCACTACTGGTTGCATTTTTTGCACTAATGTGGATCGTAGGAGGAAAGAAGGGCTTTAATTCACTGCTTGCTCTCATTTTTACATTTGCAACAGTCATCATGATGTATGTACCGCTGATGTATATAGGAATATCTCCATTTATAGCGGCTACTATATCGGTGATCATCATCACAGTAGTCACATTTATGCTTATCGCGGACTGGCAGATGAAATCAATTGGAGCGATGGCAGGAACAATATTCGGAGTAGTCGTATCAGGTCTTATAGCGCTTTTATTTGGTCATTTCGGACATGTCACAGGCTACAACGTGGATGATATCGAAAACCTCATATATGTTGGTCAAAACTCCAAGCTTGATATAGGTGGCATGCTTTTTTCGGGCATACTCATAGCATCCCTTGGCGCAGTAATGGATGTAGCCATGTCGGTAGCGACATCACTACATGAGATCAAAGAAAAAAGCCCGAACCTATCAGGAAAGGAAATTTTTAAATCAGGTATAAATATAGGCCGTGATATGATAGGAACCATGTCTAATACACTCATACTGGCATATGTTGGCGGCAGCTTAAGCCTCGTCATGATCATCTATGCATATTCGTATCAGATGCACCAGATACTCAATATGTATTCAATGGCGATAGAGATAATGCGCGGCATATCCGGAACTATGGGAATCATACTAACAGTGCCGATCACGTCACTTATCATGTCGGTGTTATTGACGTGGAGAGAGAAAGAGAAGAAGAAGCTGATTATTAAATAAGAAATAAGATAAATGAAATATTTCTTGTAATTTACTCTACATATGCTAGAATGAAATCAAAGCAGATTTTCTATAGTTATCTGCACAGTCGTTGGAACACAACACAAAGCGTGTGAGGTGCAAGAAGCACCGTCTGACGATTAGGTTGTGCAGGATTCGTATACCTTTAATTTTTCTTTCATATTCCCTGAATTTCTTGTTTTTAATTTTTCTATTAATATGGTTCGGATAAATAGATATCGTAATTCAAAAGTGAATTAAAGTCCTTATCAAGAGAGATGTAACAGGAGGAGTATGGCAAAATTGTGTCATACTCCTCCGTTTTTTTATATAACGATCAATTTATGAGGAAGTGGTGATTTCCGCATGGAAAAAAACAACTTTCTCATTTTTGCGTTTTGGTTGTACTATTTAGTTTTACCATCATCTTCTTTTGTCATCTCAAGGTAGAATTCAGCCAGTTTTAAGGCACGTCCCATCTGTTTTTCATCATAGCTGTCATTAAGACGGGTAAAAGTCATCTGTAATATGATTACTTAAATCTTGCTGAACTGATCAACAAATATGATCTTACAGACGATATTAAGGTTGAGTTTGCAACAAGTGACGCAGAAGTAGCAACAATTGACAATGATGGAAATATATACGGATTAAAAGCCGGTAAAGCAACAATAACTGTAACTGTTGCAGCAATAGCAGGTGATGGCTCAAAAGATGTTTATACAGCAGAGAAAGAATTGACGGTTAAAGCTATTTCACTTAACTCAATTGCATTCAATAAAGTAATCAAAGAAATGCAGGTTGGAGCAACAGATACACTTAGTATCATTTACAATCCTGAGAATACAACAGATGCAAAAGATGTTACATGGACAAGCTCAAATCCTAATGTTATTTCTGTTGAGAATGGTAAATTAACAGCAATAGCTGTTGGAACTGCTGATATCACAGCAAAAGTCGGTGATAAGACAGTTACATGCACAATTACTGTTAAAGAAGCTGAGAAGAAAGATAATGGATCAGCACCAGTCATTACAAAGAAAAATGACAATAGTAATAACAATGCAAAACCTGCTGATAAATCAAAAGCAACAAAGAAAGCTAAGACAGGAGATAACAATAAAGTTGTTCTTTTCTTAGTAATGATGGGAGCAGCAGTAGCAATGATCGCTACAGTAATGGCAAGATCATTAAGAAGAAATAGAAGATAGAATAAGGTCAGAAACGGGATAATGAAGAAAATAATAAAAAAAGCCATTTATTTTATCTGTGCTATATTATTTTTTCAATCTGGGTCAATACCTACATATGCTGATGAGAGTGTGTTAATACAGAAAAACGAAAATGGATTTGCTTATAAGAGTTCATCAAATGTAAATAGTGAAAACTTTAATATTACTGTTGATAACGGAAATGAGGGCTATGTTGTTTATGGTGATAATGGAGATTTGAACTCTGATAGTAAAATAGATATCAGAGATGCAATGAGCTGTTTAAGACATGTAAGTGGAAGAGAAGATTTGGACTGTGTAAGAGAAGGATTTGCAGATGTCAATTTTGATGGAAATGTAAATATACAGGATCTTATAAAAGAAATACATGTTGTAAGCGGAAGAGAAGACAATTTTTAAATGACAAAATGACAGTATGATTAGAACAGCACGCGTTAAAGAATCGCGTGCTGACCCACTATAGTATATGGTAAAAATGGAGATTGTACCGGTGATGGTAGAGTTGATATTCGAGATGTGATCATGTCTATGCATCATGTAAGCGGACGACAGGATATAAATCCGGTACAGCAGGGGTTTGCAGATATTGACATGAATAATAATGTTAATATACAGGATCTTATAAAAGTTATTCATTATGTAAGTGGACGTTCTGATGAATTATAAGAAAAACATAGTGAGGTATACCTATGACAAAACAAATCATAAGAAAATCTTTAATATTCTTTATGGCACTTACTGTTTTTATGACAACAATATGTAGTCAGACAAGTGTAAAAGCAGCAGATAAAGTATATAAGAATGTTGAGCTGATATTTGAGGACAATCAGGGAAATACGATAAAGACATTTACGAAAGATATTGTTCAGGGACAAACATTAGGTCAGATTTTGGGTGATCAATATCCGACAATGAAAGCTGACTCTGAACTTGGTAATTTTACAGGTTGGTATAGTAGTGATTGTCTTTACGGCTTGTATTCCGGAAAACGATACGAAAAAATACACCGGTAAATATAGAGTATGATTATGACGAGGATGATTACATACAAATTTGCTTCAAAGCAGCATATGAAAAAAAGTCTGTTCGTATACAGTATTATTATATGGATAATACTGGTTGGCGCGAAAAACATGAAAACTGTATTTTAACTGTTGGAACAGGCAAGAACTCCATATTGAGTAATGCTCCGGCTGTTGGTGATGTAGAGCCATACTGTCATTTTGAAAACTGGAATATTATATACGGAGAAGATGTAATAGATGATAATCCGGATCAGTATTATCTTATAGAGGCTGGGTATGATAATTACCCTGTTGGAGTTAAGAAAAGCTATATTGATAATACCGGAAATGTGAAAACCGTTGAGGAGACAAAATACTATCCGGCTGGAAGTAAATATGAGGATATATTGGTTGAATTGAAGTCAACACCGGATGATGCCTCAACAGATACAGCTATTACAGGATGGAATATTTTTGATCCATATGGCTATGTTGATGAAGAGGGAACAATAGGGGTTCACATTGACAAGAGAGGTGCCTGTGAAAATGATTTTGAATTGATTGCCGAGTATCAGAATGTGGATCTTAATAAAGTAACTTATAAGATCGTAGGAGAAGATCAGAAAATCCATGAAAATGATAAAGTAGTAAGCAGCGCAAAAAACAGCACTGACCAGGATGTTTATAATGAGGCTATAAAGTATATACCTGATGGTCATATGAAAGCTTTAGAGTATACCGGAAATTGGAGTATAACAAGAATTACATCAGATATGAATGATGATGAATATTTTGTTATGATGCCAAAATACAATAAAATTGTCGTTGAAGTAGATATGGCAAATTATGATCATACATTAGATACAATTATATATGCAGCAGATCCGGGAGAGACACTGGACATTCCTGAGGGATATGTTATGGCGGTATATGATGAGGAAGGTAATACTTCATATGTTACAAAATATACAGTTCCAAAGGATGCAAAGGAAAGTGTTTATGTTACATGGTTTTCAAACAAATTTTTAGGAGATAATTCTTTAGCAGATAAGATAAATAATGCCAAAGATGGAGAAAATATAGAGGATACTCTTTCAAAGGATGGTATTGTTTCAAAAGATGCATTTAGTGCACTTAAAGGCAGAGATATTTCACTGGAATTATCCATAGCTGATCAAAATGCTAAGTGGATTATTAATGGTACATCGGTTACGGAGGTAACTGATGATATAAATTTATCGGTTACGAGAAGCAGCATTGATGCCGGAAATATATCATATGACAAGATAAGCAATCTGTTAAGTAAAAGACAGGCAGAGCAGATCGCTTTTGGAAATAGTGATAAGTTCAGTTTTACAGGAAAGCTTGAAGTTAACACATCTGGTCTGGATGGACAGGATAAAGCAGTTTTGATTCAGAAATCAGATTCCGATAATATGGTATACACAAATTCAGCTAAAATTATAGATGCATCTGCTACATTTACAGTTGGTAACGGGCATGATGGCGTTATCATTTATGGAATAAACGGTGATACAAACTCAGACAGCAAGATTGACATCAGAGATGCAATGGAATGTCTCAGACACGTAAGCGGAAGAGAGGATATTGATGTTGTTAAACAGGGATTTGCCGATGTAAATATGGATGGCAAAGTAAATATTCAGGATCTCATTAAAGAGATACATGTTGTAAGTGGTCGTGAAGATACTTTATAGGTGAAGCGAAAATATCTACAGTACAATAGAAATTGTATTTTAATTTTAAATCCGTTATACTAGTGACATAGTATAGCGGATTTATTTTGTGGAGGCTCATATGGTAAACAATATAAAATTACCGGTAGGGATAGAAAACTTTGAAGATATGCGAAAAAGAGGTTTTTATTAAAATGTTGATACACAGCCACTTTACATAAATTGAGGAATATGACAAAATTATGCCATACTCCTCAGTTTAGCGTATCTGATGATTTTTATTCTGATATCAACCAGTCAATCAAGTTGATGGACTTTATGCCATTATAGGAAGAATCAATGCCTGTATTCATAGAAAGAACGATTTTTTCATAATTATCGTTGATTTTTTGGAGTGGTGCTAATTCACGTTTACGAACCTCTTCACCTGTCATTGATTCCGTGACCTGAATATAAATTTTATCATCTGCTTTTGTCGCGATGAAGTCAACTTCGGAATTATCTACTTTACCTATAGCGACATCATAGCCCCGGCGAAGTAACTCGAAGTAGACCACATTTTCTATTGCATGACCACTGTCACGGTCTCTGAATCCGAGTAGATAATTTCTAAGTCCGATATCGACAATGTAGTATTTTCCGAGGGTACGTAAGAATTCCTTTCCCTTGATATCAAATCGTTTGATATCATAGAAAAAATAAGCTTCCAAAAGGGCATTTACATAAGCCTGAACAGTGTGGGCACTTGGAGCACTTTTTCGTTTTCTATCTTCGAGGAGTCCTTCATTAATTAAGGTGTTGCCGATAGAAGAAACAGAAATATTGCTTCCAATGTTATCGGCAAGAAACATGACAATTTTTTTCAGAAGAACAGGATCAGTAATCCGCTTTTGACCTCTGCGATTTTCACGTTCAAGAATATCTCTCATGATAACTGTGGAATAGATTCCTTCAAGCAGTACAAGAGCCTTTTCCTGATCTAAGCCTACGTCAGCGATACCAGGCATTCCACCAAATTTCATGTATGCATCGAAAACATCGCGTAGTTCATAACGTTCTCCCGTTTTGTCAAAAGCTTGTTTGCGTGTACCACCTAAAGCACTTTTGGTTTCCATTATTTCAAAATCATGAAATGTTAAAAATTCAGAGAAAGACAAAGGTAGCATTTTTATTTCTATGCATCTGCCGGATAAATAGGTAGCATATTCTGAGGAAAGCATATAGGCATTTGATCCTGTGACATAAATATCACAATTGAAATCAACACGGAAAGAGTTAACAGCATCTTCCCAGTTAGGAATACGTTGAACCTCATCAAAGAACAGATATATTCTTTTATCAGGTATGATATGTTGTTTGACATACTCGTAAAAAGAATCACTATTCATGTTCTTATAAGCGTATGACTCAAAATTCATTTCAAGAATTTGGTCATCGGTAATTCCAGTTTCTTTCAAATGAAGAGTCATTAACTTTAACAGACTGGATTTACCACATCTACGGATTCCGGTAACAACCTTTACCGGTTCGGTATCTTGAAATGCTATAATTTTATTAAGATATAAATCTCTTTTTTTTAGTTCATGGGTATCAATCATGGATATACCTCCTTACGATTAAAGTATTGCATAAAATTATAAAAAAATCAAGTTTATGCACTTGAGTGCAAAAAAATGACAAAAAATTGATTTTTTGCATGCATGATTAATAAATAATAGATTTTCAGTAACTGTTCGTCTTGAAGTTTTAATCAATTCTGCTAATATATATAAGGCAAATTAAGTAGAAATTTATTAACCGACAAAGAGGTTTTATATGAAAGATCTTACAAAAGGAAAACCATCAACGCTCATACTTGCATTTGCGATACCGATATTTTTTGCAAATCTCCTGCAGCTTACCTACAGCATAGTCGACACACGTATAGTCGGCTCATATCTGGGCGAAAATACACTTGCGGCAGTCGGAGCGACAACAACACTAAGTAACCTGATGATAGGATTTCTACTGGGATTGTCAAACGGATTTGCGATAATAACGGCACAGAAATTCGGTGCAAAAGACCATGAAGGTGTCAGAAAATCATTTGCGTTGTCATTAAAGCTGGGCTGTGTGACCGCACTGGTGATAACGGCAGTATGCGTTATTTTCCTGAAACAGATACTTGGTTTTATGAATGTGTCAGCTGAGCTTATGAAAACGGCATCATCATATATTTTTATAATAATTGCGGGATTGCTTGCGACATTTTTGTATGATGCGTGTGCAGCGGCACTTAGGGCACTGGGAGATACACTGACTCCGCTTATGATCCTGCTTGTGTCAGTCGCTCTTAATATAGTTGGAGATATTCTGCTTGTAGTGGTATTTAAGACCGGAGTACGCGGAGCTGCGGCAGCAACGGTGTTTTCACAGGCTTTTGCATTTGTTATATGCTGGATATACATGGTGCGAAAATACGAACTGCTCAGGATAAAATTCAGTGATATCATGGAAAACGATTCGGATGAAATCCGTCAGATGAAGAAAAATATGCTGAGTGCAGGACTGTCTATGGGATTTATGAGTTCACTTGTAAATATAGGCTCACTCACGTTACAGACAGCAATCAATAAGCTCGGACAGGACATCATAGTTGCCCACACGGCAGCACGAAAAATATCCGAAATATTTATGATAATGTTTACTGTTTTCGGTCAGACGATGGCTACATTCTGCGGTCAGAATATCGGGGCAGGCGAGGTAAAAAGAGTAAGGAAAGGTATAGCTGGCTATTTTCTATACGTGCATATGGTGTACGCTGGTGATCATTGCAAGCTACACGATAAGCCCGTGGTTGGTATATCTGGTAACAGGAAGCCACAATGAGGTCGTTATCAGAAACGCATCAAATTATCTCAAATTCGATACACTGTTTTATTATGTGACAGCGGTTATCTGTGTTGTAGGAAATGCGATGCAGGGACTCGGAGAGCAGATAACACCGCTGGTGTCAAGCTCACTTGAGATGATTGGAAAAACAGTAATAGCATTCACACTTGTACCTATGCTTGGATATACAGGCGTTATAGTGGCAGAACCGCTTGTGTGGTTTATCATGGTGATACCGCTTCTGATAAAGATATTTAGGATGCCGGTGCTGAGGGAAAACAGATAGGAAGTTTAAAATAAAAACGGAATGTACTACATTTTGTAGCAGTACATTCCGTTTATTTTATTGCACTAAGATATTATTCATGATGACTTATATAATAAACATTTGGCAGAATATTGCGTCATAGAGCTTAAAAAGAAAGGCTTCAGAATACTATACATTTGATAGTTCTCTGAAGCCTTTAATATGATTATGTATTATTTTATATTATTTTATGCCGTCTTACCAGTATAAAGCTGATAATACTTTCCATGTTTTTCTATGAGTTCGTCATGACTACCTCTTTCGATAATGCGTCCCTGTTCCAAAACCATGATACAGTCACTGTTTCGTACAGTTGAAAGTCTGTGTGCGATGACGAATGTTGTACGTCCTGACATGAGCTTATCCATACCATCCTGAACGATTTTCTCAGTACGTGTATCGATAGAACTCGTTGCCTCATCGAGAATGAGTACAGGTGGATCAGCTATAGCAGCTCTGGCAATAGCAAGAAGCTGGCGCTGTCCCTGACTTAGGTTTGCACCGTCGCCTTTTAGGATGGTGTTGTATCCGTCAGGGAGCTGTCGGATAAATGTATCAGCATTTGCAAGTCGTGCGGCTGCGTAAACTTCTTCGTCTGTGGCATCAAGCTTACCGTAGCGGATATTTTCCATAACGGTAGCAGTAAAAAGATGTGTATCCTGTAGTACAATGCCGAGAGAGTGGCGCAGGTCAGCTTTTTTTATCTTGTTTATATTGATACCGTCATAACGAATTTTACCGTCTGCTATGTCGTAGAAACGGTTTATAAGATTTGTAATGGTGGTTTTTCCGGCTCCGGTAGTTCCGACAAAAGCAATCTTCTGGCCCGGTGTGGCAAAAAGATCAACATCGTGAAGTACTATCTTTTCAGGCACATATCCGAAATCTACATCATCAAATACTACATCGCCTGTCAGCTTTTTGTAGTCTACTGAGCCGTCAGCCTGATGAGTATGTTTCCATGCCCATATACCTGTATGTTTGGTTGTCTCAGTGAGAGTACCATTTTCTTCATTGGCATTTACAAGAGATACGTAGCCTTCGTCTGTCTCAGGCTCTTCATCTAAAAGTGTAAATATTCGCTCACAGCCTGCAAGCGCCATGACAATACTGTTAAACTGCTGGCTGACCTGTGAAATAGGCATGTTAAAACTCTTGTTGAATGTCAGGAAGCTGGCAAGCTTTCCGAGTGTAAGACCACCGAAACCGGAAAGTGCCATGACACCACCTGCAAGGGCACAGAGCACATAGCTTAAGTTTCCTATCTGGGCATTTACAGGACCGAGCATGTTAGAATACCAGTTTGCATGGTATGCACTGTCAAAAAGCTGATCGTTTAGTTTGTCGAAGGCTTCTATATTTTCTTCTTCATGAGTGAAGACCTTGACAACTTTTTGACCATTTAACATTTCCTCAATAAATCCGTTTACAGTGCCAAGATCTTTTTGCTGTGCAAGGAAATAGCGGCTTGAAAATCCCGCAAATTTCTTTGTCACTACAGTGGTAACGATGACCATTACTATAGTAAGTATGGTAAGTGGTATATTGAGTATGATCATTGATATAAATACACTGACTACTGTTATGGCACTGTTTAGTATCTGCGGAAGACTCTGGCTTATGAGCTGGCGGAGAGTATCGATATCGTTTGTATAGATCGACATGATATCGCCGTGCGCATGCGAGTCAAAATATCTAATAGGAAGATCCTGCATGTGTGAGAAAAGCTCTACACGAAGATTTTTGATCGTTCCCTGTGATACGTAGATCATAATCTTACTGTATGCAAATGTCGTAATAACTCCTATTCCATAGAAAATCGCTACACGGCCTATAGCAGCAAGCAAAGGTCCGTAGTCAGGATTTCCTGTTTTAAGCAGTGGAACAATGTAGTCGTCTATCAGATTTTTTGTAAACATCGTACCCTGTACACTGGCAAGAACACTGATAAAGATGCAGATTACAACCAAAATACATGCTGCAAGATAGTTTTTAAATATAAATCCCATAAGGCGGGCAAAAAGTTTACCTGGATTTTTGATTTTTGGTTTTGGACCCTTAGGTCCCTGTGGTCCTGGCATTAGGCTGCACCTCCTTCATCGAAATCTCCTCCACCGTTAGTCTGTGCTTCGTAGACTTCGCGGTAAATTTCATTGGTTTTAAGCAGATCTTCATGCTTGCCGAATCCTTCAAGTTTTCCGTCATTTAATACTATAATGTGGTCTGCATCCATGACAGAAGTGATTCGCTGGGCAATGATAATCTTTGTAGTACCAGGTATCGCTTTTGCAAAAGCGGCACGGATTTTAGCATCGGTTGCAGTATCTACGGCACTTGTACTGTCATCAAGTATCAGCACTTTAGGCTTTTTAAGCAGTGCTCTTGCAATACAAAGACGCTGTTTTTGTCCACCGGATACGTTAGTTCCGCCCTGTTCGATGTGGGTGTTGTATTTATCAGGGAATGTCTGGATGAAATCATCAGCACAGGCCATTTTTGCAGCTTCTATACATTCCTCGTCTGTGGCATTTTTGTCACCCCAGCGAAGGTTGTCAAATATGGTGCCTGAAAAAAGGACATTTTGCTGCAATACAACTGCCACTTTATTACGGAGTACATCCATATCATAGTTTCGCACATCATTGCCACCCACATAGACTGCACCTGACTCCACATCATACAGACGACTTATCAGATTGACAAGTGACGATTTTGAGCTTCCGGTTCCACCGATGATGCCGATAGTCTCACCGGATTTGATCTCTAGATTGATATCTGAAAGAACAGGAGTTTCGGCTGTTTTTGAATATCTGAAAGTCACATGTTCAAAACATACGCTTCCATCTGGCACATCCATGATAGGATCAGCTGGATTGTGAAGAGTACTTTCTTCATTTAAAACTTCGCTGATACGTCTTGCTGATGCGAGTGAAAGCGAGATCATTACGAATACCATTGAGAGCATCATAAGATTCATAAGGATATTCATGCAGTAGGTTAAAAGTGCCATGAGATCACCTGTCGTAAGCGAGCCTGAAACAACCATGTGTGCGCCAAGCCAGCTTATGAGAAGTATACATGTATATACTGTAAACTGCATAAGAGGAGCATTGTATACAACAAGGCTTTCCGCTTTGGTAAATACTTTGTAGATATTATCTGCCGCTTTTGAGAAACGTTTTTTTTCGTAATCCTCACGCACGTAAGCTTTTACAACGCGGATAGCGGAGACATTTTCCTGTACAGATTCGTTTAAGTCATCATATTTTTCAAATGCTTTCTCGAAAAATTTCATAGCCCTTGTGGATATAAATACCAAGAAACCACCGAGCAGAATTACTGCAATAAGGTAAATAGTCGCAAGACTTGGGCTTATGAAAAATGACATAGCCATGGCACAGATAATAGTCGCCGGAGCACGCATAGCCATACGCAGTATCATCTGGTAGGCATTCTGTATGTTGGTGACATCTGTAGTCATACGTGTGACAAGTCCAGAAGTAGAGAACTTGTCAATATTTGCAAATGAATATGTCTGGATGTTGCGGTACATTGCCTTTCGCAGGTTCTTTCCAAGTCCCATCGAAGCCCTTGCACCATATTTGGCTCCGAGGCACCCTGTAAGCAGTGCAAAAAGAGCGGCAACGATCATCCATGCGCCCATGACATAAATGTGTCTGATGTCATTTTTGTTGACACCATCGTCGATAATGGAAGCCATAAGAAGCGGTATGATGGTTTCCATTGCAACTTCAAGGAGCATAAGAAGAGGTGTGATTATCGAATCACGCGTATATTCCTTGATTTGCGCACCAATTGTTTTAATCATTGATTATTTCCTCCTGAATTTTTAATCACTAACTAAAAAAAGCTTGCAAATATTTAGTTAGTATGCTAACTATATTATATGTTGATGATTAAAATTGTCAAGAAAGGATTTTAATTTTATGAAAGAATTTACTCCGGATAGATATTTAGGTCATAAGATCGGTCGAATAAGTAGGAACATAGACCGCTATTTTGACAGGAAAAGATGCGCAAATAACGGCGAATGTATTCCGCGCTCGCAAGGAAGCATAATCGGATATGTTATGGACAATCCTGATATTGATATATTTCAGAAAGATATAGAGCAAAAATTCCACTTAAGTGGTGCAACAGTCACAAACCTTTTAAAAAGTCTCGAAAAAAATGGCTATATAATAAGAAAACCGATGGAAAATGATGCACGGCTTAAAAGGATAGAGCTGACGCAGAAAGCGTTAGATCACGAAAACAGAGTCAGGGACAATATCCGCATTATAGAAGGTGCGATGAAAACCGGTTTCAGCGATGAAGAGTTTGATACGTTCTTAGGATATATGAACCGTGTCATAGATAACCTTGAAAATCTTATCGGAGAAAAGTAACACAAAAGTTGTATGCATTTTTGTGCAACCATACAAAATATTGTTAGTGGTATTGACATGAAAACTATATCTTGTATAATCTATTTTGACACTTGATCAATGGATTTCTAATATGCAGTTATGGATCATAGCTGCATATTTTGTGCCTTTGAATATCATGTATATACTTTATATGGTATAAGGTGTCGGATACACATACAATATGTTGATTGATATAATGAGTTGCCATATTGATGTTTATACCCGGGATAAGCACAGGAAATATGGCAGGCTGCGTCATATCAGACTATATAACAATATATAGAGCGTTTGAGAGAGGAGAAATTTACATGAAAATCATTAAAAGAAGCGGCAGTGAAGATATATTTGATGCCATAAAAATCATAGCAGCCATAAAGAAGGCAAATGATTCAGTGCTTGATTATGAAAAGCTTACAAATGAGCAGATTGAGGAGATTGCTTCAAATGTAGAGACTGCATGTGAGAATATGAAACGTTCCCCAAGCGTAGAGGAGATACAGGATATGGTAGAGAACCAGCTTATGAATAAGCGTGCATTTACCGTAGCCCGCAACTACATCACCTACAGATACAAAAGAGCAATTGTTCGTAAATCAAACTCTACAGACCAACAGATACTAAGCCTCTTAGAGTGCAATAATGAGGAAGTAAAACAGGAAAATTCCAACAAAAACCCTACTGTAAACAGCGTACAGCGTGATTATATGGCAGGAGAGGTAAGCAAGGATATCACAAGACGTTTCCTTCTTCCAGAGGATATCGTGGAGGCTCATGAGAAGGGAATCATCCATTTTCACGATGCTGATTACTTTGCACAGCATATGCACAACTGCTGTCTTGTGAACTTAGAGGACATGCTCCAGAACGGCACTGTCATCAGTGAGACTATGATTGATACACCAAAGAGTTTCTCTACAGCATGCAATATTGCCACACAGGCTATCGCGCAGATCGCCAGCTCACAGTATGGTGGACAGAGTATATCACTCGCTCATCTGGCTCCTTTTGTACAGGTCAGCCGTGCAAAATTCAGAAAACAGGTAAAGGTAGAGTTTGAGAGTATAGGACTTGAGCTTGATGAGAAAAAGATAAATGAGGTTGCTGAGCTTCGTGTAAAAGAAGAGATAAATCGTGGTGTGCAGATGATCCAGTATCAGGTCATCACACTTATGACCACAAACGGTCAGGCGCCATTTATCACAGTATTTATGTATCTCAATGAAGTAAAGGATCAGCAGGCAAAGGCAGATCTTGCGTCTATTATAGAAGAGATGCTCAATCAGAGAATAAAGGGAGTAAAGAATGAAAAGGGTGTATTTATCACACCAGCATTTCCTAAACTTATCTACGTGCTCGAGGATGACAATATCACAGCAGATTCAAAATACTGGTATCTTACAGAGCTTGCAGCAAAATGCTCTGCAAAGAGACTTGTACCGGATTACATCTCTGAGAAAGTTATGAAAGAGTTAAAGGACGGAGATGTATATACATGTATGGGGTGCCGTTCATTCCTCACTGTAGACAGATGCTCACAGACCGCAGGAAATGTAGCCCACGCAAAGAACTTTGATCCAAACAAGCGCAAATACTACGGCCGTTTTAATCAGGGTGTTGTCACCTTAAATCTTGTAGATGTGGCATGTTCATCAGGACAAGATGAAGAAAAATTCTGGAAGCTTATGGATGAGAGATTAAATCTCTGCTACAGAGCACTTATGTGTAGACATAAGAGACTTCTCGGAACAAAATCCGATGTAGCACCGATCCTGTGGCAGAACGGAGCACTTGCCCGCCTCAAAAAGGGTGAGGTTATTGATCCGTTGTTATTTGACGGATACTCTACTATTTCACTTGGATATGCAGGACTTTGCGAGTGCGTCCGTTACATGAAGGGCGTATCACACACAGAGCCAAACGAGGGCACACCGTTCGCACTCAAGGTAATGCAGCGTCTTAATGATGCCTGTGACAAGTGGAAAAAAGAGACAAACATCGATTTCAGTATATATGGCACACCACTTGAGTCTACCACATACAAATTTGCAAAATGCTTACAGAAGCGTTTCGGTATCATCAAGGGTGTTACAGACAAGAACTACATCACAAACAGCTACCATGTACACGTTACTGAGGAAATCAATGCATTCGACAAGCTTAAATTCGAGGCTCAGTTCCAGAAGCTTTCACCGGGAGGTGCCATCAGCTATGTTGAGGTACCGAATATGCAGGACAATATCCCGGCGGTGCTTTCTGTAATGCAGTACATCTATGACAATATCATGTATGCCGAGCTTAACACCAAGAGCGACTACTGTCAGGTTTGCGGCTATGATGGAGAGATCAAGATCGTAGAAGAGGAAGGCTCAGGCAAGCTTATCTGGGAGTGCCCACACTGCGGCAACCGCAATCAGGACAAGATGAGTGTAGCCCGTCGTACCTGTGGATACATCGGTACCCAGTTCTGGAATCAGGGAAGAACTCAGGAAATCAAGGAGAGAGTGCTTCATCTGTAATAAAATTGACAATTAAATATGCTATAGCATATAATAAAAATATGTCGTACGACTAAATTTATATGTTATATAATAAAAATATGTCGTACGACTAAATTTTGTATAAAACACTACAGATTTAGTCGTACGGCTTTTTTATAATAATTGAGGTAAATTATGAAAATAACAAATTCAAATGATTTAGGAAAATCTATAAGAAAAAGAAGAAAAGAATTAGGTTATACTCAGCAATTTTTGTCTGATTTTACAGGACTAAGTGTTACTTTTATATCACAGGTTGAGAGAGGAAAATCTACTGCAGAAATAGAGAAAATTATACAGCTTATAAATATTTTGGGATTAGATATGTTGGTTGAAGAGAGGGGGTAAAGCAGATGGATAGATTAAATGTGTATATAGAGATTGGTGGAGAAAATCATCTGGTGGGGGATATACTGGCTCATTCAAAGGAAAATGCCGAGTTTGTATATGCTGATGAATATATAAGATGGCAGGAAAGCAGACCAATCTCAATAAGTCTGCCATTGGAAGAGAAAAGTTTTGATTTTAAAAGAACCAAAACAGTTAAAAGAAAGTATACTTAATAATGGTGGAGCAGGAAACGTTATTAAATAAAGCTTACAGTCTGCGCAATTGTAATTGCAGTTGCAGCAAAAAGAAAATCAGCTCAATCTGGTATTCTGGTACCTTGGTAAAAATGACGATAAAATCAGCTGAAATTATAAAGCAGATAAAAATGTTAAATGCGCAATAACAAATGTTATTGCGCATTTCAGACTGTAGACAAAGTCCGAGGCGAAAGCCTCGGATTTTTTGCATTTCAGAAT
>CAVICC010000057.1:0-17376 GCA_963641405.1 bacterium
TTTCCACAGCGGACTATTCTGATGTAGATGGAATGACATATTATAATACTTTTAAAGTAGGCTCATCTGAAGGAAAAGCAGAATTTACCGGTGACAAAGAACCGACTAAATCTACAATAACCAAGATGGATAAACATTGGCAATCTAGTGATACTAAAGATGAAAGCAATAAAGATGGAATAGTCACCTGGATTGTTCAAGTCACGTTGGATAAAGATTCTACTGAATATACTATTACTGATAATCTTCCTTCGGGTGTTACTTTGCAGAATATAGAAGTTCGAATGGGAAAAAATCAGTACTGGGGGGGCTATTCTCTCACAGAACTTGATGGACAAGATCATTTTACAGATGAAAATAACTGTTATGGAGAATATACTAGAGGAATTCAGGTAAATGCTAAAAAAGAAAATGGTGATGATTCTAATTCTGAAAAAGTGATTGTAACAATCAAGAAAACAGACTCTGAATGCAAAGGTTGGTATGAGGGCTCATCGATATATATTCTTTATACATGTAAAATAAATGATTATGATAAAGCTGAATCAGGCACGGATTATAATCTAAAGAATGAAGCTTCTGCCAAGTCGGATAAAAATAAAACTATAGGTTCTGATTCTCAGACACAGACAATAATAAAACCATCAAGTAGCAGTGGTGGAGGCGATAGTCCTGATTCTGGCAGCAAGGTACTGGATAAATCCTGTGTACCTTCACAAGGAACAAGAACTTTAAATTATACAGTTACTATTAATCCAGATGCAAATGATTTGGTTGAAAATTGCGATAAATTAGATTTGGTTGATGTATTAAAATATGATAGCGTGTTATACTATGCTGACAAAAGTAACCGTTGGATTGTTAGTCTAAATCCTACCAGTGTAAAACTTTATAAATTAAATAAAGATGAATCTGGTAAAGTTTCAAAAGGTGAAGAAATAAAGTCATGGTCGTATACGTATGAGGAATCGGAAAATAAATATAATACATTAGAAAAAATTAATACTATAAAGGCAAAAATTCCAGATGGTCAGGCATTGATCTTGGAGTATACTTACGATGTTGGTACTGCCTATGAATTTAGTTCACTGACTTATGATCCTTCGTTTAGTGTAAATAATACTGTTAGTTTAACTGGTATAAGCAATTCATCGTCTACAGACAATACTTATTATACGTACTCCAAAAGTTATACATCAGCTGGTGTTACAGGTTCAAATACATACACGCTATATAAGGTTGAAAAGGGCAAAAATAATAACTTGCTAGAAGGTGCTACATTTAAACTGTATAAGTATGATCTAAGTAGCGATGATTCAAATAAGACTGATGATGGATATGTTCCTATTAAAGAATATACTACAAACTCAGATGGTAATTTTTCGGTTTCAATAAATGATGATCTTACTTACAATACACAGTATTTCCTAGTTGAGACCAAAGCACCTGACGGTTATCAATTGCCTAATAATCCTGAGCGCCACTATATTTATTTTGAATCATCAGACACGAATAAATATCCGGTGTCTGCTCCTGATAAAAAATTACAGGGTAAGACATTATCAAATGGATTTGTTCGAGAATTTGTAGAGAATGAGAAGTTACCTACTACATCAATTGATGTTACAAAGAAATGGAAAGATTCTCAAAACCATGATGTAACCAAGAACGATGGAAAGATTACGCTTGAAGTACATCAGGTATCATCTGACACAAATAAAACAGATAAATTATATAAGACTGTTGAGGTTAAACCAGATAGTGATGGAAACTGGAAATATACAATTGATGATTTACCGTTGAATGCAGTAGATGAAAATGGTGAGCTAACTAACGTAACCTATTCATACTATATAGTAGAAACTGGTGTAGATGATGCACATAGTACGAATGGTTATATTACATCTTATGTATATACAAATAAGAATGGTGTAGAAGTAAAGTGTTCAGATAATGTTGTTCCTTCTGCGAGTGATGCGATAACATCCGGAACAGTAGAGATAACAAATACTTCGAGTGATTATGCGCTTCCGGAAACAGGTGGAAGCGGTAACAGATGGTTGTATATGTTAAGTGGTGTTGTGCTAATGACAATTGCTGCAATAACACTTTTCTATAAAAAGCATAAACTTATTAAATAAAAGGAGAATATACTATGAAAAAAATCAAACAAACAGTTGCATTGGCGCTCGCACTTGTTATGACTCTTGCAATGAGTATAACAGTATTTGCTGATGACCCAAAGACATACAGCATTACAATTCGAAATGCTGTAGCAGGACACACTTATGAGGCTTACCAGATTATAAAGGGTGATCTTTCTGGAGATGGAAATACTCTTTCAAACGTTGACTGGGGCACAGGTATCGATAGTTCAAAAACATCTACTTTGAATACCGATGCCAAGACTTATGTTGAGTCTCTTTCAAATATGCAAGATAATTCTAAGAAACTCAAAGCAGAGGCACAGAAGATCGGAGCTATCCTCTCTTCGACAGCAACTGGTTCTGTTACCGTAAATGAAAAAAATATTAAAAATGCTAAGATTGATAATCTTCAACCTGGTTATTACCTTGTAAGGGATGCGGCAAATTCATTAACAGGTAATGATGCTTACACTGAGTATATCCTTAATATTGTTGGAAATACAACAATCACTCCAAAGACAGATGTTCCATCGGTAGAAAAGAAAGTAAAAGATATTAATGATACAACTGGTACTGAGACAGAATGGCAGGATTCAGCCGATTATGATATCGGTGATAAAGTTCCATTCCAGCTGACAGCAACATTACCAGACAACGTTGAGTCATATAAAACATATTTCCTTCAGTTTAATGATACTCTTTCAGACGGACTTGATTATGTAACTAATTCAATCTCTATTGAATTAGTTAAAAATGATGGAGGTAAAAAAACAAATATAACTAATAATTTTTCTGTAGACTATAAAAATCATATACTTACCATTTCTTGCAATAATATTTTACAAGAAGGTATTGCAGCTAAGAATAGTGACAAGATTGTTGTTGAGTATAAAGCAACTCTTAACAACAGTGCAGTAATTGGTTCAAAAGGAAACCCTAATACAGTAAATCTTGAATTCTCAAACAACCCAAACAATGGTGGAGAAAGTGATAAAGGTAAAACACCTGATGATAAAGTTATTGTATTCACATACAAAGTTGTAATCAAGAAGGTTGATAAAGATAAACTGCCACTTAAAGGTGCAGAGTTCACACTTTATAAGAAGATTAATGACCAAGAGGATAAAAAAATAACAACTGTAGCCACAGGTGAAGACCAAAATATCTTTGAATTCAAAGGTCTTGATGACGGTGATTATGTACTTAAAGAGACAAAGACTCCTGATGGATACAACACAATTGCTGATCAGTATTTTACAATCAGTGCAACACATGATTTCTCAGATAATCCTACACTTACTGAATTTAGTGGTAATGCAACTTATGGTCAAGTATGTACAATTACATTTACATCAAATACAGATGATGGAAGCTTGACAGCAGATGTAATTAACAACAAAGGCTCAGTTCTTCCTTCAACTGGTGGTGCTGGTCGTGTAGCTATCTACGTAATCGGTGCTATCTTAGTAATCGGTGGTGGAATCGTTCTTGTAACAAAAAGACGTGTCAGAGAATAGTTCTAACAAAAATTAAAATTTAATTTTATGCCATGGATCGCTTCGGCGGTTCATGGCAGTAAAAAAATGTGTGTAATACACACAAATATATAACAGTAAGGAGAGTGCTATGAGAAAACGTTTGTCTACAATTATTTTTGTCATAGTGTTTCTTGCAGGACTGTCCTTGCTGCTATATCCTACAGTGAGTGATTATTGGAATTCATTTCATCAATCACGGGCGATAGCAAGTTATGTGGATGCAGTAGAAAACACAGACGAGCAGAAACTTGAAGAAATGAGACAGGCGGCAGAGGAGTATAACCGGTCACTGCTCTCAAATGATGACAGGTATGATATGACAGATGAACAAAGGGCTGAGTATGAGAGCCTTTTGGATGTGTCAGGAACAGGTGTTATGGGATATGTTGAGATCCCTTCCATAAATGTTTCACTGCCTATCTATCATGGAACTGAGAAAGAAATATTACAGATCGGTGTAGGTCATATCGAGGGAACATCGCTTCCGGTAGGTGGACCAAGCACACACTGTGCTATATCAGGACACCGTGGACTTACTTCATCAAAGCTTTTTACAGACATCGACCAGATGGCAGAGGGAGATGTCTTTAAGCTATATATTCTCGGAGAGACTTTGACATACGAAGTAGATCAGATCAGAATAGTATTGCCTGATGAGTTAAATGACCTTAAAATAGAAACAGATCAGGATTATTGCACGCTTATCACATGTACACCATACGGTGTAAATAGTCATCGTCTGTTAGTCCGTGGACACAGGATTGCAAATGATGCTGAAGGGATTGTTGTCGAGGATGCAAAGCAAATTAAGCCATGGCATGAGGCAATTATACTTGGTGTGATTTTTCTTATTTTATATATTATAATTTGCAAAATCTTAAATAAAACTATATTGTATAGATTCAGGTAGAATCAGGAAGGAGGAAAAATGCACAATAATATTAAAAGAACGGCAAGCATAATGATAGCTGCTATGGTTCTTCTGATAATTCCGTGTGGACATATATTTGCCAGAACACATATAGATACCGAAAAGAATTGTTTGATTGCTGTAGATATTCCGGCTGAGTGGGATGATCTGTATGATGTGGATTTTCCCGTTGACCTTTACAGGGTGGCAGATGTAGATGAAAATGATGTCTACAGTGCAGTTGATGAATTCAAAGATCTTACGGAGGTCATAGATGCTATCGGAAGCAAAACGACAGCAGATGACTGGGAGCAAATATCACAGAAAGCAGCCGCTATCGTAGATGAAAGCAGTCTATCACCTGATGAGACCATAAGCGTAAAGAACGGAAAAGGAACAGTTTCCGGTGTTAAAACAGGTCTTTATCTTGTATATGCAAAAGAAGCGATGTCAGACACCTACGGCTATACATTTGTACCGTATATGGTATCAGCACCTAACAATGAATTTGCAATGACAGGTTCCGGATCTGATTCATGGATATATGATGATATATCAATAGAATTAAAGCCGGAACGGACTGAGCTTACAGGAAGCCTTCAGATTAATAAGACGCTTTCTACATACAATACAGCTTTAGGAGAGCCTCTTTTCGCGTTTGATGTAGAAGCCTATGACAAAGATGGAAATGTAGTATTTTCGGATATTGCTTCGATCAGATTTGATGGTGCAGGACTTAAGAGCACAGTTATAGATAATATTCCTGCCGGCTCAAGAGTTGTTGTAAAAGAGGTATATGCAGCCGGAAGTTACCAGGTTACATCGTCTGACAATGTAGAGACACAAATAGTAGCCGGTGATACGGTAAATGTGGATTTTACTAATGATTATAGCGATAAACTTATATATAGTACTGGTGTCGTAAATCATTTTGAGTACGACGGAACCGGATGGGAATGGGTGCAGAATTGATGAAAAAATTATTAGAGTCTTGTAAAAAACTTAATAAGAAACATCGTGTTCTTGCAAGTGCGGCAATTGTTGCAGCTCTTATCGTTGCCGGTGTTTCGGTAAAGCAGACTTTGGCATATTTTACAACATATGCTACAGCAAAGGGAGGTATTTCCATTGACATAGGTCCGACAACGGATGTCAATGAGAAGTTCAAAGATTGGAAAAAGACTATTCAGATTGAAAATACCGGAGACGCGGACTGTTTTGTACGTGTGAAGGTTATCGCAGCAAGCCAGTTTGAGATTACAGCCGAGGGAAGCAACTGGAGTCTTTCTGATGACGGATACTGGTATTATAGCGAGGTTGTACCGGTTGGTCAGATGACTGATCCTATTGTTGCATCAATACATGTAAGTGAGGATGTCAAGACAAGCTTCAATGTCGTTGTCGTACAGGAATGTACACGAGTATCATATGATGAGAATGGCAATCCTTGTGTTGCTTCAGATGCAGACTGGACAGCTTCGGCACAGTACGATGAAGAGGAGGGCACGAATTAATGAAGAAGAAATATCCATTAATACTTGTAGCGTCCTCAGTTATCATGCTTGCGGCATCAACAATAGGATCTACAAGAGCAACACTTACATACATGAGTGATAATTATCTGGCACAGATAGATATCAAGTCAATCGGTGTTACACTTACCGAGAATGGAAAGGATGTCAGCTGGAGAGATTACCAGCACAAAGATGATGCCTGGAGCGAGGCAACAGGTACATTACTTTCTAATATGCTAGAAGATGCCGGTGATGAAAAACTTATCCTTGATAAGCAGTACAATGAACAGCTTGCAGTTAAAAACAGCGGAACAATAGATGAATATGTCCGTGTAACTGTAAATCATTACTGGGTTGACAAGGAATCAGGCGAAAAGAGAACAGATATTGATCCTTCAAAGATCAATATCAATTTTACTAATAATGGCTGGATAGAGGATACTACAGCAGCTACAACAGAGCGTAATGTATTTTACTATTCATCTATACTAAAAAAAGGTGCCTCATCACCTGATTTTGCTGACAAGATCAGTATAAGCAGTGACATAGCAAAGATCGTAAGCAAGACCTCATCTACAGATGATAACGGACTTACAACAATCACGACAACATATGAATATGACGGTGCACAATTTGTACTTGAGGCTACAGTAGATGCGGTTCAGACGCATAATGCCAAAGATGCCATAAAGAGTGCCTGGGGTGTTGATGTAAATATCTCAGATGACGGTGCACTTAGCTTAAATTAAAAGGAGGGCAATATGAGAAAGAAAATTGCAGCATTTGCATGCATGTTGCTTATCCTTGGATCGATAAGCGCTGTATTTGCACAGGAGACTACAACAGATGCCGGCTCATGTAAATTTACCGGAAGCAAGATGGTAAGTTCCTTTGATTCAACGAAAGTAGCAGCTTCAGTCTCTCAGATGGAGCCGGGGGACTCAGTTAATTTTTCTGTAAATATCAAAAATGAAAGTACTATATCAACCAGATGGTATATGTCAAATGACGTATTGAGCAGTCTGGAGGATGCACAGGCAGTTGCTGAAAATGGTGGTTATTCCTATATCCTTACATATGTGGACAATGATGGAAAAGAACAGACCATATACAGCAGTACAAGTATCGGTGGAGAAAAAGATACCACAGCCGGCGCCGGACTTAATGAAGCTACAAACTCACTCGATGAGTTCTTTTATCTTGATACATTAGAGCCACAGGAAGGTGGTACAGTAAATCTTCTTGTAGGACTTGACGGTGAAAGTCAGGGAAATATCTATCAGGATACATTGGCAAAGCTCATGATGAATTTTGCAGTAGAGGATAATTCTAATCCTTCGTCGCCTAGTTCAACACCATCTAATCCGACTACATATACGACCACGACAAGCCGTGTAAAGACAGGCGATGTGTGGACTATGACATCAGCAGTGCTTCTTGTTATCGGAATTGTACTTTTGATTGTTACATTCATCACAGGAAAGAGAAGGGAGGCAGATAGAAATGAAAAAGCAGTTTAGCTATCTGCTGGTAGCTCTTATCACTCTTATTAGTATATTTTCAGGAAAAACATCTGCACTGGCTTTCTCTTATACTTATACAGTATCTTTTTCCACTGGTGCTCAGGGCAGTTTTGGTGGAAACAGTATTCAGGTCAGAAAAGCAGCCGGTAATGAGACAGGTGTTTCTGTATCGTCAGCCAAAGATAAGATAGTAGTAACAGGACTTGAATATGGAGATGTCATAAGCTGTGATGCGCAGGGCAGTGTCGGTTTAAATGACAACAGCAAGTACTATGTAAAAGGAATCCGACTCAGCGGTCGTGATAACAATACAGTTGCAAATTCAGCATTCCTTGTATCGGGAGATCAGGACTATGTGGTCGCATATGGTATCCCGGGAGAGCTTGCAGAATACACGGTAAACTATGTTGATACAAACGGAAATAAACTTGCAGATAGCAGAACATATTACGGCAATGTGGGAGATGAACCTGTTATAGCATATCTGTATATAGACGGTTATACTCCTGACAGCTACAATCAGACAGGAAAGCTTGTATCGGATGCATCAAAGAATGTATTCAATTTCGTATATGCAAAGGCAGCAACAAGCATTGCAGAAAATGGCGGTGCAGATAATACCACTGATGGAAATGCCGCAGGGGCCGCAAATGCCGGAGCAGCTAATGCAGGTGCTACAAACGCTGGTGGCGCAAACGCTACCGATGGAGCAAATACACCGGTAGCCGGTGCTGATGCAGACGGCAATGTCGTAATCCCGGATGGTCAGAATACTCCAACCGATGGAAATGAGACACAGGAGGCACAGCCGAATACCACAATTGAGGATGAATTAGTTCCACAGGCTTCAAATAATGATAACCATGAGATAACTGATGAAAAAGTTCCTCTTGGCACGCTTATCAAACAAAGCGGTATGGTAGTACCAATCAGCATAGGCGCAATTGCCGCGGTAGTTTTAATTGTGCTAATTGCACTTACTATAAGACGTCGTGTCAAGGCATCGGCTTCAAAAAAAATAATTGTTGAACATAAACAACCAGATGATAAAAATTAGTTGATATTTGGCAGATTTATGGTATTATTAATGTGTGCGATTGTTTAAGGTCGCACACATTAATCAGTATATGGATGGAATATTTTTCCATACCAGTAAATAAAATTTAGGAGGAATTGCAAAATGGCAAACAAGTGGGTATATACCTTCAAAGAGGGTAACATGACCATGCGTAATCTTCTCGGTGGTAAAGGTGCTAACCTCGCTGAGATGACAGAGATTGGACTTCCAGTACCACAGGGATTCACAATCACTACAGAGGCTTGTACACAGTACTATGAGGATGGCCGCAAGATCAATGATGAGATCATGGCTCAGACTATGGATGGGGTTAAATGGATGGAAGAGGTTAACGGAAAGAAATTCGGCGACCTTAAGAATCCTCTTCTTGTATCAGTTCGTTCAGGTGCCAGAGCTTCAATGCCAGGTATGATGGATACAATCCTTAACCTTGGTCTTAATGACGAAGTTGTAGCAGCTATGATCGCTGGTAACCCAGATCCAGCATTCGAGCGTTTCGTATATGATTCATACAGACGTTTCATCCAGATGTTCTCAGACGTTGTTATGGAAGTTGGAAAGAAATACTTCGAGCAGCTCATCGACAAGATGAAAGAGGACAGAGGAGTTAAATTTGACGTAGACCTTACAGCAGCTGACCTTAAAGAGTTAGCAGAGCAGTTCAAGGCTGAGTACAAGAATCAGTTAGGAACAGATTTCCCTTCAGATCCTGTAGAGCAGTTAAAACTTGCTATCGAGGCTGTATTCCGTTCATGGGACAACCCACGTGCAAACGTATATAGAAGAGACAACGATATCCCTTATTCATGGGGAACAGCTGTTAACGTAATGCCAATGGTATTCGGTAACTTAAACAACGAGTCAGGTACTGGTGTTGCATTCACACGTGATCCTGCAACTGGTGAGAACAAGCTTATGGGTGAGTTCCTTATCAATGCACAGGGTGAGGACGTTGTTGCCGGTGTTCGTACTCCAATGCCAATCGCTCAGATGGAGCAGGAGTTCCCAGAGGCATATGCTGAGTTCCTTAAAGTATGTGAAACTCTTGAGAACCACTACCATGACATGCAGGATATGGAGTTCACTGTTGAGAACAAGAAACTCTATATGCTTCAGTGTCGTAACGGAAAGAGAACAGCTCCAGCTGCTCTTAAGATTGCTTGCGATTTAGTAGATGAGGGACATAAGACTCCAGAAGAGGCAGTTGCTATGATCGACCCTCGTAACCTTGATACATTATTACATCCACAGTTCGATGCTGCTGCACTTAAAGCTGCAACTCCACTTGGAAAAGGTCTTGGAGCATCTCCAGGAGCTGCTTGTGGTAAAGTTGTATTTACAGCTGATGATGCTGAGGCATGGGCAGAAAGAGGAGAGAAAGTCGTACTTGTACGTCTTGAGACATCTCCAGAAGATATCACAGGAATGAAAGCTGCTCAGGGTATCCTTACAGTTCGTGGTGGTATGACATCTCACGCAGCCGTAGTTGCACGTGGTATGGGAACATGCTGTGTATCTGGTTGTGGTGACATTACTATGGATGAGGAGAACAAGAGATTCACTCTTGCTGGACAGGAGTTCACAGAGGGATCAGAGATCTCTATCGATGGTACAACAGGAAATATCTACGCTGGACTTATCCCAACAGTTGATGCTTCAATCGCTGGTGAGTTCGGACGTGTTATGGCTTGGGCTGATGAGTTCAGAACACTTAAAGTTCGTACAAACGCAGATACTCCAGCCGATGCTAAGAAAGCTCGTGAGCTTGGTGCAGAGGGAATCGGACTTTGCCGTACAGAGCATATGTTCTTCGAGGAAGACAGAATTGCTGCATTCCGTGAGATGATCTGTTCTGATACAGTAGAGGAGAGAGAGGCAGCTCTTGACAAGATCCTTCCATACCAGCAGGGAGATTTCGAGAAATTATACGAAGCTCTTGAGGGATGCCCAGTTACAATCCGTTTCCTTGATCCACCTCTTCATGAGTTCGTTCCTACAGAGGAAGAGGATATCGAGAAACTTGCTAAGGCTCAGGGCAAATCAGTTGAGACAATCAAGGCTATCATCGATGGACTTCACGAGTTCAACCCAATGATGGGACACAGAGGATGCCGTCTTGCTGTTACATATCCAGAGATCGCTAAGATGCAGACAAAGGCTGTTATCCGTGCAGCTATCAATGTAAAGAAAGCACACGCTGACTGGGATATCGAGCCAGAAATCATGATCCCATTAGTATGTGAGATCAAAGAGCTTAAGTTCGTTAAGAAAGTAGTTGTTGAGACAGCTGATGCTGAGATCGCTGCTGCAGGTGTAGATCTTAAATACCATGTTGGTACAATGATCGAGATCCCAAGAGCAGCTCTTACAGCTGACGAGATCGCTACAGAGGCTGATTTCTTCTGCTTCGGTACAAACGACCTTACACAGATGACATTCGGATTCTCTCGTGATGATGCTGGTAAGTTCCTTAATGCTTACTATGACAACAAGATCTTCGAGAACGATCCATTTGCTAAGCTTGATCAGACAGGTGTAGGTAAATTAATGGAGACAGCTATTAAGCTTGGAAAACCAGTTAATCCTAACCTTCACGTTGGTATCTGTGGAGAGCACGGTGGAGATCCTTCATCAGTTGAGTTCTGCCACAAGATTGGACTTGACTATGTTTCATGTTCACCATTCCGTGTACCAATCGCACGTCTTGCTGCAGCACAGGCAGCTATTGCGGACAAGATGAATTAGGCAACAATATATTTATTTCTGCAGCTTAACGGTAACGAGAGCGGATGTGCAGGCATTTATGGCTGAACGTCCAGAGTATACAAAAGCGAACAGATTTAAAGATATTGAAGTAAAAGTCTATATATAAAGTTCTGCAAGGGAAAGCATTTATTGCTTTCCCTTGTTTGATGTTTGGGAATAAGCCCTTTTATTTGGGTTTGTTCCCTTTTTTTATTCTAATATCTATAAGGAGGTTCACTATGAACAACACAGCGTTAGGTGCAGAAAACAAAAAGAAACAGACAATCAATTTTATCAGCGAAGCACATGAAAAATTCTACTATGAAAAATTAAAAGAGGTACGCTATCAGGATGTGTACCACAAGGCACTTTGCTATTGCCTTGGTATCAGTGATGATACGAGGAGAAATATCAATAGCATCTATGATTTTAAGACAGGATGTGTAAAAACTGAGTGTTTGCATGAAGGCTGGCAGACCAGTGGCAGTATGAAGGTGGTGCGAATGGCATTTAACCTGTATTGCAATGGCACACCGAGTGTAGATGATTACATAAAAACAGAGGAACAGGTAAACGAGTGCAGGCAGTATACAGTGGAGGACTTGTTCTGCTGTGCCTATGCACCTTTCTTTTGGCAGGCGATACAGATCCTCTATCCGGAGTATGCGACTTATAACCGAGAGCTGTATGCCTTATTTGGAGGAGCAGACTAATGTTAAAAGTCAGATTGATGGGAACGAAGAATGACATTGTATGGTTTCAGAAAATCTTACAGCGTCATCCCAAAGTAGAAGTTCTGGAAATATCAGAGCTTTATAGCAATAAAGGAACAAATAAATATTACAGAGCTTATGCGGAAGTGCAGAAAAGCAATGTAAAGAGCAGCAGATAAAAGCGAAATAGTAGAGAATAGGAGAATTTTATCATGTGTAAAGTTATAGCAATCACAAATCAGAAGGGTGGAGTTGGCAAAACCACCACAACAAGCAATTTAGGAATTGGACTGGCAAAACAAGGAAAGAAAGTTTTACTGATAGATGCAGACGCACAGGGCAGTCTTACGGCAAGTCTTGGCATTCAGGAGCCGGACAGACTGGAAATTACACTTGCAACTATTATGGCAAACATTATCAATGATGAGAAAATAAAACCGGAGTACGGCATTTTAAGACATGAGGAAGGGGTGGAGTTTATGCCGGGAAATATCGAGCTTTCCGGTTTGGAAACCTCGCTTGTGAATGTTATGAGCAGGGAGACGGTGTTGCGTACCTATATAGAACAGCAGAAAGACCGCTACGATTACATTCTGATTGACTGTATGCCGTCACTCGGCATGATTACGATAAATGCTTTTACCTGTGCGGATAGTATTTTAATTCCGGTACAGGCGGCATATCTGCCAGTAAAAGGTCTGGAACAGCTTATTAAAACCATTGGAAAGGTAAAACGACAAATCAATCCAAAGCTAGAAATTGAGGGAATTTTACTTACAATGGTTGATAACCGTACCAATTATGCCAAGGATATTAGTAATCTGTTGATTGAAAACTATGGAAGCAGAGTGCGGATATTTGAAAACAGTATTCCAATGTCGGTAAGAGCTGCGGAGATTTCTGCGGAAGGGGTGAGCATTTATAAGCACGATCCAAATGGCAAGGTAGCAAGTGCCTATCAGTCATTGACGGAGGAGGTGCTTGGCGATGAGTAAGACAGGAAGTGCCGCAAAGGTAAAGTTGAACAGTTTTGACGATTTGTTTGGCAGTAGTGAAATGCAGACGACAGGTTCGGAACAGATTATCAATGCGCCGTTAGCCGAATTGCATGATTTCAAAAATCATCCTTTCCGTGTGGTTGATGATGAAAAGATGGAGGAAACTACAGAGAGTATCCGGCAGTACGGTGTACTTGTACCGGGAATTGCAAGACCGAGAATTGATGGAGGATATGAGCTGATTTCCGGACATCGCAGAAAACATGGTTCACAGAGAGCCGGGAAATCAGAAATGCCGGTTATTGTCCGAAACTATTCTGATGATGAAGCTACGATCATCATGGTAGATTCCAATATCCAAAGAGAGGATATTTTACCAAGTGAAAAAGCAAAAGCCTTGCCCGCTTATCGGATGCACTTTTAGATATGGTCGATAAAAAGAAAATTGGAATCGTACAAGGAGTAGAGCTGTCATTTCTGACAGAACAGCAACAGGAGTGGGTGCAGATTGTTCTTGAAGAAACCGGAGTGACCATTTCAACGGCACAGGCATCGAAACTGAAGGAGTATGGAAAAAGTGATGAACTGACACTGGCAATGGTAAGATTGATCCTGACAGAACCTAAACCGAGAGAGCGGAAAGTAACCATCAAGGCAGATAAGATCAGCAGATATTTTCCAGCAGATTATTCTAATGAGCAGATTGAAAATGTTATCTATCAGCTATTGGATGAGTGGAATAGTTCAAATAGTGAGAAATAAGCAGCAAAGGAGGCATGAAAAAGTGGACGAGAATCAAAAAGTGGATTTTTCAGTTAAAAGTACTGAAAATACAGAAAAACAGTAGAAAAATAGGCATAAACAAAACGAGGTCACGGATGGGCGGACGGTATCCCCCTCCCCCATGAGGCTTAGAGATAGGAGGTATATAGAGTGGCAGATACGCAAATTATCACTCTTGAAAAGCTGAGAGATGAGCTAGTAAAAAATGCCCTCCAGATCCGTAGAGGAGATATAACTCCTAACGAGGGCAATGCAATAGCAAACAGCTTAAAAGGAGCTGTACAGGCTGAGGAGAGCAGACTTAGGAGAGATCAAGGAACCTTAGTACATACGGAGCAAACACTGGAGTTATCAAAAGATACTAAGAAGAAACTTAACCAGATAGCTAAGATGATGGCTCCTAATGCTAAAAAGGAGGGGCGGTAATATGTATGGAGAGAAAAGAGCCAGACAGATAAAATATAAAGCCAGAAAGCAGAGAGAGAGCTTAGCAGGAGTATCTAATACAGCTCCTCTTAATGTACAGGTACGCTTAAGGGCTTACTGTATGATCTGGGAGCTTAAACAGAAATATTACAAAGCAGATACGCCTCTCCCTTATGTGAGTAAAAATATAGGTACTGTTATCCTCAATAAACAATACTCAGACTTTGAAACAAAAAGGAAGATACAGAACGATGAGGCGGAGTGGATACCACTTAAAAACGCAATACCTCCGATAGTTACGGAGGAGGAATGGGAACGCCTACAGGCTATAAGGGATAAGAGAAAGACGGTAGACCGCAAGAAAGGTAAAAAGGCTGGTAATAGTATCCTTAGCGGTCGGATCGTGTGCGGTTGTTGTGGTAAACCCTATTGGATCTCCAGAAACACACACAAGAAACAAGAGTTTTGGAAATGCTCTACTAAACAGACTAAAGGCAGAAAGACAAGGGCAAGAGATACAGTTGATGGAAAAAAGGGAGAAATCAATCCAGAGGGATGTGATAACCCTAATATCTCTACAGAGGCTCTAATGGAAATTCTACAGACCGCTACACTCATGTTATCCGCTGATACTGATAAGCTAAAGGCAGGGGCTGAGGAGTGGCTAAAAATCCTTAGAAAACGATTGATAGAGGGTAACTGTACTTATTCAGAGGCAGACCTTAAGAAAGAGAAACAGCGTAAGGATAGGCTACTAGATAGCTACCTAGATGGCATTATAGATAAATCCGCTTATGCTGAGAAATCTAAGAGGATAGATGATAAGATCGAGGCAATACAGGCAGATCTAAAGCAATGCGAGAAAAAGCTGGAGGATGTAGCGGAGATAGATAGGCTCCTTGCCAACATGGATAAAACAGTATCCGACTATCTGGACGAAAATAACAATCTGGATATACAGTTTTTACTAGACAAGACAGAGAAAATTATAATCGAGGAAGAGAGGGTAAAGATACAGTTACCGTCTTTTAGTAAAGAGATCGTAGTAGAAAAAACTCAGTTAGTAAAAGACAGGTACACCGATCAGCAATAGTATGACGGAGCTTTATACAAATATGCGCTATCTCCAGTATGATACGCTGCAGAAACTTGGTCTGGGGCATTTTGATGCGTGGGCGGCATCTTTTGGGGAGACACTGACCGCTATAGAGCTTGCGCCGGAGGGAACCGGATACCGGGCAAAGACGAGGTTTGCAAAATTCTTCAATTTACCGGAGCTGATCAGTCTTTTCAAGGAAAGTGCCGACATTCAGACACCGGATATGCTGAAACTTCCAGTGCCGGAAGCGGAGTATGAAAATGTGGTATTAAAGCCGAGTGAATTTCAGAAAGACATGGTAGCATCACTTGCAGAACGTGCCGAAGCAGTCCGGGACAGACAGGTACAGCCTTATGAAGATAATATGTTAAAAATCACGAATGACGGAAGAAAGCTGGCACTTGACCAGCGTCTGATCAATGATATGCTGCCGGATGATGAAAATTCAAAGGCTGCAACCTGTGTCGATAAGGCATTTGAGATTTGGGAGGGCACAAAAGAGCAGAAATCCACGCAGTTAATTTTTTGTGACCTGTCTACACCAAAAGGGGATGGCACATTCAATGTGTATGAGGACATCAGGAATAAACTCATGGAGAAGGGAGTACCGGAAGGAGAAATTGCATTTATCCATGAGGCGAATACGGAACTGAGAAAGGCGGAGCTGTTTGCAAAAGTAAGAAGCGGACAGGTTCGTTTTTTATTGGGTTCCACAGCAAAAATGGGAGCCGGAACCAATGTGCAGGACCGGTTGATTGCATTACACCATCTGGATGTGCCGTGGAGACCGTCTGACATTGAACAGCAGGAGGGACGTATTTTGCGGCAGGGCAATCTCAATCCGAAAGTCAAGATTTTCCGCTATGTTACGGAAGGTACGTTTGACAGTTACTCGTGGCAGCTCATAGAGAACAAGCAGAAATTCATTGGTCAGATCATGACCAGCAAATCCCCGGTGCGAAGCTGTGAGGATGTGGACGAAGCAGCACTTTCCTATGCAGAGGTAAAGGCACTTGCCACAGGCAACCCGTATATCAAGGAAAAGATGGATCTGGACATTCAGGTGTCGAAACTGAAACTGATGAAGGCGAACCATACAAGCCAGAAATACCGTCTGGAGGACAACATTACAAAGCATTACCCGCAGCAGATCGCCATTTTCAAGGAGCGGATCAATGGTTTTACTGCGGATATGCAGAAATATGAACAGAATAAGCCGTTAGATAAGGAGCAGTTTGCCATAACCATCGGGGGAAAGGCATACACCGATAAAAAGGAAGCCGGAACTGCAATCATTGCCATGTGCAAGGAAATCAAGGGCATCAATGCCAGTGCAGATGTGGGGGAATACCTTGGGTTTAAGCTGAATGTGACCTTTGATTCTTTCAATAATAAGTTCGTGATGAATGTGAAAGGAGCCATGAGCCATCCGATGGAAGTCGGCACTGATCCGCTCGGCAATATTACCCGTATCAACAATGCACTGGAAGCAATGCCGGCACAGCTTGAAGAGGCACAGACGAAACTTTCCAATGTGGAACATCAGCTTGAAACAGCGAAAGCAGAGGTAAATAAGCCATTTGCACAGGAAGCGGAGCTCAGTGAGAAGCTGGATCGTCTGACTGCACTGAATGCTCTTTTGAACATGGATGAAAAGGGAAACGATGCGATTGGCATGGATGAGGAAACGCAGGAAGCAGAGCCGGAAAGAAAACTTGCAGACCGACCAGCAGAACGGACTTCATTGAAGGGAAAACTCTCCGAAATGAAGGCAAGGGTGTCTGGGACACCTGCAGGAAGGGATGCGGTGGTTAAGACAAAGGGGAAGGAGGAAGTAATATAAATTTCATAATTTTTGTGTTGCAAAGCGGACATTTCCATAATAGAATAAAGATAGAAAAG
>CAVICC010000058.1:0-16780 GCA_963641405.1 bacterium
TATACTTTTTCTTACGAAATATGCGGTACCGCATATTTCTGTACTGAATAGTTACGATAAAAGTACTATTTGGTATTATATAGATAACATTATGGAGAGATTATATGTTGACGAGAGAATGGGATAAGCCATTTTATGAAAAATTATGGAGCCTTATGCTTCCAATAGTATTGCAAAACCTTATGCTGGCACTTGTGGCAGTGGCAGATGCTTTCATGCTTGGAGGGCTTGATCAGAATTATATGTCAGCGGTTTCACTCGCCACACAGATACAGTTCATCCAGAATATGTTTCTGTCGGCATCTACCGCGGGACTTGCGATACTCGGTGCGCAGTACTGGGGAAAGCAGGATATAAAGACGCTGGATGATATTTTTTGCATGGCGATAAGGATATGCGGAATTGTTTCAATTCTTTTCTTTGTGGCATGCGCATTTTTTCCACGTTACCTGATGCTTATTTTTACAAATGAGCCGGTACTGATAGATTATGGCGTAAGCTACCTTAGAATAGCAGCATTTTCATACCTGATGACAGGATTTTCGCAGTGTTACATAGTCATGATGAAAATATCTGAACATGCAGGTCAGGCGGCAACAGTAAGCTCTATAACAGTAGTTTTAAACATCGTACTCAATGCGATATTTATTTATGGGGCGTTTGGGATAGAAAGCATGAATGTCCGCGGTGCGGCACTTGCCACTCTTATATCGCGTGCAGTAGAGCTATTTCTTTCAATAACATTTTCACACAAACCGGGATTTATAAGATTAAAAATCAATAAGCTTTTCACTGGAAATAAGCAGCTTTCAAAGGATTTTATGAAATGTTCAGGACCGATACTTGGAGCAAGCCTTGTATGGGGAATTGGATTTACCTCATATTCATCATTTATGGGGCATCTCGGCACAGATGCAGCGGCTGCAAACTCAGTCGCAGCGGTGGTCCGCGACATCATATGCTGTCTCAGTGCAGGAATATCGAGCGCGGCTGGCATTATGGTAGGAAATGAGCTTGGCGCAGGAAAACTCGAAAAAGGTAAGAAATATGGCATACGCTTATTAAAGATATCGCTGATCAGCGGTGTGGTCATGACATTGCTTATGGTTATTTTTGCACCGGTTATACTTCATTTTGTAAAACTTACACCTCAGGCAGCAGATTATTTGAAGCAGATGTTTGTAGTAATTGCTTTTTACCTGATCGGACGTGCAGTAAACGATGTTGTCATAAATGGTATATTTGGTGCAGGTGGAGATACCATGTTTGATATGTACAGTCTGGTAGTTGCAATGTGGTGTGTTGCGATACCGCTGGCAGTTGCCGGAACATACTTCCTTAACTGGCCGGTTGTTGTGGTATATGCATGTACGTGCGTGGATGAGGTCGGAAAAATACCTTGGACACTCATCCACTTTAAGAAGTATAAATGGGTTAAAGATCTGACGAGATAGCTTTGCGGATGTTGGTCGGAGTGTCACCGAAGTTTTCACGGAACATTCTGCGGAACAGCTTGTAATTGGTAAAACCATGACGCTCCAGTATCACATTTACCGGATCGTCAGTTTCGATAAGATCTTGATATATATGGGAAAGACGCAGCTCGTTCTGGTATTCGAGAAACGTCGTTCCCATTGTATTTTTGAAAAAACGGCAGAAATATCCCGGCTGTAGTATCGCAATATCTGCGATTTCCTGTAAAGGGATAGGGCGGTTATAATTTAGAGCAATATATTGAAGAACCGGATTAAGACGATCCAGTTCTTTTTTCTTTTTATTAGGATTTGCGTGGAGTACAGGAGTGCTGAAATTGTGATATAGCTGAAAAAGTATATCAAAAAGCAGACTGTTAAATACCAGCAGAAATCCGTCAGGCTGCATATCGTTTGCTACCTGCATTTTTTCAAGAGTATTCTTTAAAATATCTATTTTGGTCAATTCTTTTTGATCATTTGTCTCATCGTTTATATGAAAAACAAGTGAATTAATATTGGGAATATAGGTTCCGGCAAAGTCTATCGGTATCTGAAACACGATAGCGGTGTTTGGAGCAGTACACTTGGTAGAGTGCATTATATTGGCATTTATGAGTATGCACTGTCCGGCAGATAGCTCTCTGGTATGAGACTCTACGGTGACAGTCAGAGAGCCGCTTTGGATATAGATTATCTCGATCGCACGATGCCAGTGGGTAGTGACATAGCTTCCGGGATCTACGGATGTGAAGAAACGAACGCCTGTTGTAGCAGGGGTAAGTACTATTTCATGATTTATGGAATTTGCATTATTAATATTATTTTTCATGGAAATTTTCCTTATAACATCTACCAGCTTCTATAATCAATGTAACACCATAGTATTTACTATGCAACAAAAAAGAGAATATTGACCTATTGTTTAGATATTTTAGATACTAAAAATACTGTCTGGTATGGGGTAATATATGGTTACAACGATGATAACTCAATGCGCATGAAATTATCAGAAATACAACATGTATAATATGGAACTATATATTGAAGAAGGAGACGGATATGGAGAAGAACAGATTAACATGGAGAAAAATCACAGAGCGTTTTTCTTATGGTTGTGGTGATTTCGGATGCAACATAATATATACGGCAATGTCAGCGTTTTTGCTGTATTACTATACAGACTATGCAAAGGTAAGTGCATTTGCAGTCGGTGTGATCATGATGGTATCGAGAGTATTTGACAGAGTAAGTGATATTATCATGGGTGTGATCGTGGATAGAACAAAGTCAAAATACGGAAAAGCAAGATCGTGGATACTTCGTATGTGTATTCCGTTTGCGATATCGGGAGTCTTACTTTTTTCTGTTCCGTCATCATTGGGGCAGACAGCAAAGCTGGTGTACATTTTCATCACATATAACCTCACATCAACTGTTGTATACACGGCTATAAATGTACCATACTCGGCATTAAACGCGCTTATGACACAGGATCCGTATGAGAGATCGGTACTTAGCATTTTCAGAAATCTGCTTGCGACAGCGGGAACACTTATCATCAATACAGTAACACTTCCACTGGTGGAGTATTTCGGAGATAATGCAGCAGCATGGACAAAAACTTTCGCGGTACTCGGACTATTAGCAGTGATAGCATTCCTTTTTACTTTCTTTGGAACAAAGGAGCGCGTTGTATCTGTAGCACAGAAACAGAGCAATGAAAAAGTTGATGTACCATTTGCAGAGGGAATAAAAGCACTTTTTAAAAATAAATACTGGATACTTATGACAATAATGCTTGCGATGTTTTTCCTCATGTATTCGGTAAACGGTGGATCAACGGTCTACTATGCAAAAGATATTTTGGGTGATAAGAGTCTTGTTGGAACGATAAACGGCATATTCAACGTGGTTCAGATAGTTGCAATGTTTTTTATCGCAATGCTTGTAAAGAAATTTGGAAAGAGAAATGTATTTTCTTTGGGACTTGTCCTTGACATAACCGGTATGCTGCTTCTTAATTTCTCGAACGGGGCAATGAACCTGATAATCGTATCGAGTGTAATAAGAGGTATAGGAAATGCCTGTGGTGGAGCTACAATGTGGGCTATGGTATCAGATACTATTGATTATGGTGAGTGGAAAACCGGCTACAGAACAGAAGGACTTGTAAACAGTGCGTGCAGCTTTGGCTATAAAATTGGAAACGGTATCGGATCAGCCTTGCTTGGACTGATACTTGAAATTGGTGGATATGTAGGCGAGGCAGCAGTACAGACTGCATCAGCACTTGTTTCCATAAAAGTATGCTTCATATGGATACCGATCGTAGTCTATATATTTGGACTTATCATTATGAAATTCTGGAAACTGGACAAAGAATTTGATGGCATTATAGCTGATCTTAAGAAGAGAGCGCAGGAGGCGTAATATGTATATAAAGGGTGTAAATCTGGGAAACTGGCTTGTACTTGAAAAATGGATGAGTCCGGCACTTTTTGAAGGAACCACAGCGGAGGACGAATATTATCTGCCAAGACAGCTTGACGAAAAAGTGTATGAGGCAAGGATAAAAATGCACAGAGCTGAGTATATATCAGAGAGAGACTTTGTGACCATAAAAAGAATGGGCATGCAGGTGGTACGCATCCCGGTTCCTTACTTCATATTCGGTGACAGAAAACCGTTTATAGGATGTACGAATGAGATGGACAAGGCATTTGCATGGGCAGAAAAATATGGTTTGCAGATACTTATTGACCTGCATACGGCACCACTCGGGCAGAATGGTTTTGACAACGGAGGCATATGTGGTGTATGCAAATGGTCACAGCGTGATGAAGAGGTTGAATTTGTACTTTCAGTACTCGAAAGGCTTGCCGATAGATATGGTAAAAGAAAGGCCATGTGGGGCATAGAGGTGTTAAATGAGCCTGTCACGGAAAATGCATGGAAATCGTTCGATGTACTTAATCGTTATCCGGCAGTAGATAAAGAGCTTGCAAAAGGCTCTGCTCCAAATACAATCGGATTTTTAAAGGAATTTTACAAAAAAGCATATGACAGGATAAGAAAGTTCCTGCCGGAAGAAAAATATGTAGTGATACATGATGGTTTTGAACTTCTTGCATGGAAAGATTATATGCAGGAAGATAAATATAAAAATGTTGTTCTCGACACACACCAGTATCTGATGATGGCTGAGGCGGATGGATGCGAGCAGACTATTGATGGATATTGCAGATATATAAAAGAAAATTATATTCCAAAGATCAAGGAGATGGAGAAATATTTTCCTGTAATATGTGGTGAATGGTGTCTTTTTAATTCACTTGCCTGCGGTCACGATACAAAAGGTGGTCAGTCTGTATTAAACGGTGTAGATGGAGCAACAGAGGAAAAATATGATCCAGGCGAGAAGAAAAAAATATATCAGGCACTTGCACAGGCACAGCTTGAGGCATGGAAAAGCGGCAGCGGATATTTTTACTGGAGTTATAAGCTGCTGACGGATACGGTAAATGATCAGGGCTGGATAGGCTGGGATAGCTGGGATCTGGGAAGATGCGTGGATTTCGGCTGGTTTTTTGATAAATAATAGAAGGAGAGGTAAGCATTATGATCAAAAATCCTATTTTTAAAGGTTTCAATCCCGATCCATGCGTGTGCAGGAAGGGCGATGACTATTATGCAGCAGTCTCATCATTTGAGTGGCTGCCGGGAATACCGGTATATCATTCAAAAGATCTGAAAAACTGGGAGCTTTATACTCATGTCATCACAGATGAGCAGGTGGATCTTAAAAAGCTCCCATCAGCAAAGGGCATATGGGCACCATGCCTGACTTATTGTAAGAAAGAGGATCTGTTTTACGTGGTGTATGGCGTGATGAATTCCATGAATGCAAGATATTTTGACGTGGACAATTTTGTCATAACCGCAAAGGATATAAAAGGGCCTTGGAGCAAGCCTGTATATCTTCATTCGTCAGGTTTTGATGCGTCAATGTTCCATGATGATGACGGTAAAAAATATGTTGTGGCACTCGAGTGGGAGACAAGAGAGGGCTATGAGAAACCGGGATTTATCTGCATAGTCGAGTATGATCCAGTAAAAAAAGAGATAGTTGGATATCCAAAGCCGATGTGGCGTGGAGGAACGGACAGAGGCTGCATAGAAGCTCCGCATCTGACAAAAAGAGGCGATTATTACTATATTATGTGTGCAGAGGGCGGTACCGGATACAACCACAGTGTCACGATGGGACGCTCGAAAAATGTATGGGGACCGTATGAGCCTGATCCAACAAATCCTATAGTGACGTCATCACCGGGATACTCAAATGAGCGTCATGATCCGGATCACTTAAAACCAAAGTATTTTAATCCGGATTCAGTGCTCCAGAAATCAGGACACGGAAGCTATGTGGAGACACCTCAGGGAGAAGTCTATCTGATGCATCTTTGCTCACGTCCGTTTGTACCGGAGCTTCGCTGCACACTTGGCAGGGAAACCGCCATCCAGAAAATGAAATGGACGGATGATGGATGGCTTCGCATGGCTGACGGAAGCAATCTGGCAAAGATAGAGGTAGTCGAAAGTTCACTGCCTGAAGTATTAATGCCGAAGATACCTGAGTTTGATGATTTTGACTCAGAGGAGCTAGGCAACTGGTATTATGCACCGAGGATCATGCCGCAGAGTTTTGCGGATGTAAAGGCGCGTCCGGGATATGTAAGGCTTCGCGGACAGGAGGCGCGCACCTCACTGAACAAGGTAAGCATACTTGCGAGAAAGCTGACGAGTGTGTATGCGACTATTACGACAAAGATGGAATTTATTCCTGAGATACACCAGCATAGCGCAGGACTTATCCTGTATTATGACAACATGAACTATGTAAATCTCAGAAAGTATTACAGTGAGACACTAGGTCAGAGCGCGTTGTCCATAATACAGCTTGAGAACGGAGAAAAAGAAGAGTTTTTAAACACCCGCATACCTGTGGATGAAAGACCTGTATATATGCGTCTTAATATCAGAGGCAGAAAGTCATGGTTCGAGTGGAGCTATGACGGCTGCACATATGTGCACATAGGCAGGGAGTTTGACACGACAAAATACTCAGATGAGTACTGCAAATACGGAGAATTTACCGGTGCATTTGTCGGACTGACCTGTGCTGACCGCATGAAACACAGCCATTATGCAGACTTTGATTTCTTTGAGTACAGGGCAGATGAGGATACACCGGTGCAGTAAATTTCCAAGGGAGAACTTCATTCCCTGTATGTCAGTTACTATACACTTGTGAAGTGTGAAAGTTAAGATGGATTTTATTCGGTTGCGGTTGACTCGGTTGCGACCGAATAAAAATATTTACGTGAAAATTCAAAGGGACTTGACAGTGTACTGCAATCGGTTATAGATCAGAATAAAGATACTTCCAATATGAAACTTATTGTCTGCGGCTCTTACGTGGATACGATGAAAGCTCTTCTGGAAAGACAAAATCCGCTGTATGGAAGGATTGATCTTACACTTAACTTAAAACCAATGGATTATTATGAGTCAGCATTGTTTTATCCGGAGTTTTCGGATGAGGATAAGGTAAGACTGTTTAGTGTATTTGGCGGAATACCATATTATAACCGGTTGATCGATTCAAAAAAGAGTGTGCGGGAGAATATCATAGATCTTATCGCCTCTTCAGGAGCGCGTTTGGAAAACGAAGTATCCATGTACCTGAGTTCAGAAATCTCAAAAATAACAAATGCGAACGAAGTCTTTGAAGCACTTGCGAAAGGATTTTCAAGATATAAGGATATACTTGATCAGTCAAATGTCTCAAGTGGACCGGCATTGATTGATATCCTCGATAAGCTGATGCGTATGGATGTTGTTTCAAAAGAAGCTCCGATCAATGATGAAAACAATAAGAAAAAGTCAGGATATTTTATTTCGGATAATCTCTCGCTGTTTTACTATAAATATATTTTCAGAAATCTGTCACGGATGAATATCATGGACGCGGAGGTTTTTTATGATAAATATATAGCAGAGGATTTTGAGACGAAGTATGTTCCGAAAAGTTTTGAAAGGATTTGCAAACAGTATCTGATCAGGAAAAACAGAAAAGGTCTTATGGATGAGATTTTTGAGAAAATAGGAAAATACTATTATGATGATCCTGTCGAAAAAAAGAATGGGGAATTTGATATTGTCACATTGGATGATAAAGGCTATATTTTCTACGAAGCAAAATTCAGAAAAGAGCCTGTAACTGAAAGTATCGTACAAAATGAAATCCGTCAGGTAAAACAAACAGGACTGGAGTGCTATAGATATGGATTTTTCTCAAGATCAGGATTTGCTTGTGAAGAGGGAGCAGATCGTATATTGATTGAACTAGGGGAGTTGTATAAATAGAAAATAAACCATTGCCAAATCACCAATAATCTGCTATAGTACTACAGTATTTGATATCGATTACAACATAACAAGACAGTTCGTAACCATCCTGTCTATAAACAAAACTAGGGATAATTTGCATATATTTGATAGCCATCTGAGTTATCAATCTGCGAAGGGTACTTTATTTGGTCAAAACAGATAAGTGCCCTTTTTATTTTATGCATACATTGAATTCACAAATAGTGTTTTCACTCTTTCTCTTACATAAAATGTGGTCAAAAACATTGAAATGTAGAAAAGAAAATGAACGAATTTTTACTGATCGCAAGTCTTTTTGTGATCAACGGAACAGTGCTTTTGGCATACAAGATATTTGGTCTTCATGGTCTGTACTGCTTTACGGCAATAGTCACCATCACAGCAAATATCGAGGTTCTTATCATGGTAAATGCCTTTGGCATGGAGCAGACACTCGGTAACATCCTGTTTGCCTCAACATTTCTGGTTACAGATATTATCAGTGAGGTTGAAGGTAAAAAGGCATCACAGAAAGCCGTAAATATCGGAATATTTACATCAATATTTTTCATAATCGTATCACAGACATGGATGCTTTATCAGCCTAGCGCAAGTGATTGGGCGCAGCCGGCTATAAAGACAATATTCTCAAATACTCCGCGTCTGATGATCGTAAGTGTGCTCGTATATGCAATCTGCCAGCGATTTGATGTGTGGGCATATCATAAATGGTGGGCACTTACCAAGAAGCATTTTAATGGTGACTCAAGAAAAGCTCTGTGGCTTAGAAACAATGGTTCAACACTTGTATCACAGCTTCTTAACACATTGCTTTACACATTCGGTGCTTTCTTGGGCATGTATAAACCGGCTACACTTGTCAGCATCGCGCTTTCAAGTTATGTAATATTTATCGTGACAAGTCTGGCTGATACACCATTTGTCTATCTGGCAAGATTGATACATGATAAGGCAAATAAATAACAGCAAATTGTAATTTCTATATCAATCCGTTATACTATATGCATAGTGTAGCGGTTTTTTTTGAATATAAAGAATATGAGGTAAAATAGATGGAATTATACCATGCCAGTAAGGAAATCGTGAAATATCCAGAGATAAGAAAAGCAAGATATACAAAAGACTTTTCATGGGGATTTTATTGTACTAATAACATGGAACAGGCTATCAGATGGGCGAACAGAGGTATCGGTGAACCGATAATAAATTATTATGATTATGAGCCAAATGAAAATTTGAATATATTAAAGTTTCCGGAAATATCAGATGAATGGTTGGATTTTATTGCCGAGTGCAGAAGTGGAAAAACTCATTCATATGATATAGTGGAAGGACCTATGGCTAATGATACAGTATGGAATTATGTTAATGATTTTCTTACAGGAAGAATTAGCAGAAAACAATTTTGGGCACTGGCAGAGTTTAAATATCCGATACATCAGATCAGTTTTCATACATTATCAGCATTAGATTGTCTGACTTTTGTAAAAAGCGAGGTAGTATATGACAGCAAAAGAGAGAAATGAATATTTTTATGTATGCTCGTTGATTGAATATATAGCAAGGGAAACTTTAAATCATAGGGGCGATATTGTTAAAACAATAGGAAAAGACGGAATAGAAAAACTTCTGTATGATGCGGAAGTTGACCATTGCCTTAGTTTTGAGCAGGTAAGTGATGAGGTGATTGATTACTATAAAATAGAAAATGGTAGTTTTGATACTATATCAGACTGTAAATATTCAGTCCCAAGTTTTCAGGATATTGGGAAACTTTATAGCATCATGATAGAGGATTGTGCAAAAGAAGGAGAAGAAGTGCAGGAACTTATCAATATTTTTTCTTCTTTTATCAGTGATAGAATATCAGAGTTTGACACTGATCTGTACTATCAAAATCCTGATTATCTGGAGTGGTCTTATAGGGAAGGGAAACTTTTGGATTGAATGTAGTGTATTGACCACCATACCAATAGATGGTAAAATAATAGCAACGAAAAAAAACGAAAACTATTATTTGAGTGGAGGGTACACAATGAGTAATTCATATAAAAGCTGTAAAATACAGGACAACACAGCAGAGCTGATCTACGAAAACGGCAGTCTGTTTGTTACCATATTTGAAAACAACATAGTGCATGTTGCACAGAAACCGGGCATCGAGAGTGTTGCAATAGAGGATAGCTATATCCCGACAGCAGCGGCTTCAAAGGTTCAGACGGCAGCAGAAGCCGGTGTCAGCGATACCGCAGTTAAAGAAGTTATCAGTGCAAAAGATATTGTCGTAAATGTGAAGGATAACGAGAAACTTGATATATATTACAACGGAAAACTCGTGCTTTCAGATTATGAAAACGCCCGCAAAAAGAGCGAGAAAAATCCATACGAGGATCTTGCGGTTGCAGAGCTTGAAGGTCATACAGTAGGAAAAGATGAGAGCAGCAGCGATGCAGTTACCATAGTTAAAAAGCTCGGAAAAGATGATGCAATTTACGGTCTGGGTGATAAGCCGGGCTGTCTCAATAAACGTGGATATTCATATGTAAATTGGAATACGGATGATCCTGCGCCACATGTGGACAGCTTCAAGTCGCTCTACAAATCAATCCCGTTTTTTATGGTATTGGGTGATGACTACTGTTATGGAATTTTTGCAGACAATACCTACAAGACAACATTTGATTTCGGTTTTGAAAACACTGATTATTATTTTATTGAGCATGAGAAGGGCGAACTGGACTACTATTTTATGCCGGGAAAAGACATGGCAGATGTGGTAGGACTTTATACATCACTGACAGGTACTACACCTCTTTATCAGAGATGGATATACGGAAGTCATCAGAGCCGCTGGGGTTATTATACGCAGGATGAAGTGCTTGATATAGCGGATAAATTCCGTGAACTCGATATCCCTTGCGATGTGATCCATATGGATATCGACTACATGAACGGATACAGGGTATTTACCTTTGATGATAAAAAATTTCCTGATGTAAAGGGACTTTCTGAGAAACTTGCTGACAGAGGCATAAAGCTTATATCCATCATTGATCCGGGCGTGAAGAAGGATGAGGATTACTTCATGTATAAAGAGGGCATGGATATGGACGCATATGCGCATGCCGCAGGCGGAGAGGTATATGAGAACGCAGTATGGCCGGGAACATCGGTATTTCCTGACTTTACAAAGGAAACTGTCAGAAACTGGTGGGGAGATAAGACAAAGATACTTCTCGCTCATGGTATCAGAGGCGTATGGAATGACATGAATGAGCCGGCAAGCTTTAACGGACCACTGCCGGATGATGTGCAGTTTGAGTATGGCGCACATGAAAAGGTTCACAATATTTACGGACATTACATGGCAAAAGCTACATACGAGGGACTGGCAAAAAATGATGGTGGAAAACGTCCGTTTGTACTTACAAGGGCAGCATATGCCGGAAGCCAGAAATACTGCGGTGGCTGGACAGGAGACAATCACAGCATATGGTCGCATATAGCACTTTCACTCGAGCAGGTGTGCAATCTGTCAGTCAGCGGACTTGCAATGTGCGGCAGTGATATAGGTGGATTTGGAAGTGATACGACACCGGAGCTTCTCGTTAGATTTTATGAGGCAGCAGTATTTGTGCCTTTTTTCAGAAATCATTCAGCGATGGGAACACGTAGACAGGAGCCTTGGCAGTTTGACGAGATTACGATAGATGCAGTCAGAAAGACGGTAAAACTCAGATACAGATTTATTCCATACATTTATGATCTGGCACATGAGTGTGAAAAGACAGGCGCACCGATCGTGCGTCCGCTCGTATACGAGTATCCGGCAGACAGGCATGTGAGAAATATTTCCGATGAATATATGCTCGGAAGTTTTGTACTGGTTGCACCTGTGATCGCACCGGGCAAAGAGGCAAGAGAGGTATATCTGCCGGACGGTGACTGGTATGATTACTACACAGGTGAAAAATACAGCGGAGGCAGATATATTCTGGCAGATGCACCGCTGGATAAAGTACCTGTTTTCATAAAAGCAGGAGCGATTATCCCTGTTGCCGACGGAGATATCAGATCTACGGAGGATATCACAGAGGATAAGATCAGCATACTGACATATCCGGGCGAGGGCAGCTTTGTGCATTATCAGGATGACAATGAGACATTCGCATACAGAGACGGTGCATACAATGCTATCGAGTATACCCTTGATGGGGATAAGTTCGAGAAAAAGGTATTACATAAGGGGCTTTAAAATTCAATATCAACCTCTACAGGGCAGTGGTCTGAACCGAACACATCGGTATGGATCGCTGCCTTTTGCAGTTTATCATTGATGCGCTCCGATGTGATAAAGTAGTCGATACGCCAGCCTGCGTTCTTCTCGCGGGCCTTAAAACGGTATGACCACCAGGAATATATACCCTCGGCATCCGGATAAAAATATCTGAAAGTATCGGTAAAACCTGAACCTAAAAGCTCTGTCATTTTAGCGCGTTCCTCATCTGAAAAACCTGCATTTTTGCGGTTTGTTTTTGGATTTTTCAGGTCGATCTCATTGTGTGCGACATTCAGATCTCCGCACAGTACAACAGGCTTTTTTGCATCAAGTGCCTTAAGGTATTCGCGGAAATCATCCTCCCACTGCATACGATACGGAAGTCTTGCAAGCTCATTCTGCGAGTTTGGAGTGTAACAGGTTACGAGATAGAAATTGTCATACTCAAGGGTGATGACGCGCCCTTCCTTATCATGCTCCTCAATGCCTATGCCGTAGGATACTGATAATGGCTCATTTTTTGCAAAAATAGCTGTGCCGGAATAGCCTTTTTTCTCGGCATAATTCCAGTATTGGTGATAGCCCGGAAGGTCGAGATCAATCTGTCCTGCCTGTAATTTGGACTCCTGTATACAAAAAAAATCCGCATCTATACTGTTAAAAAAATCAAGGAAACCTTTCTGGACGCATGCGCGCAGTCCGTTTACATTCCACGATATAAATTTCATGTGTGATCCTCCATATATTGATGAAAACTTCCCTATTAATAAAAAAGGGGCAAATACATTTTGCCCCAATTATCATATAGTGTCAATATTTAGTTATTCGACTACAGCACATCACTTCCGGCAGGAATCTTTGAAATGATCTTCCTGTAAACATATATGAGAAACAGTACAGATACCGTGAGTGATATGATCTCAGCGATAGGGAAACACCACCATATAACTGCAAGCCCACCTATCTTTGCAAGGATATATGCCGCAGGGATTAGGATGAAAAGCTGTCGCATAATGGAAACTATCATACTGAAAACAGCTTTTCCGAGTGCCTGGAATATCGTACTGCAAATGATACTAAACCATGCCATAAGATAGTGCACACCGATGATACGTAGTGCTGGAACACCGATCTTTAGCATATCGTCAGACGCATTGAACATACCGAGCAGTACCTGCGGTATTCCCTCGAAGCAGATAAAACCGAGGAAAGTAAGGCAGAAGGCAGTTGCGAGGCTGACCTTTATTGTTTTTATCATACGTTTTCGGTTCTGCGCACCGTAGTTGAAAGCGATGATAGGTGTTATTCCATTGTTCAGACCGAATACCGGCATGAAGAAAAAGCTCTGCAGCTTGAAATAAACACCAAAAACAGCGGTAGCGGTAGCAGAAAATCCGATAAGGATTCTGTTCATAGAGTATGTCATGACAGATCCGATCGACTGCATGATGATCGATGGGATACCGATCGCATATATTGTTCCGATGATCCTGATATCAGGGCGGAAACCTTTAAAATGAACCTTTATTTCGTGGTTGAATTTGTGGTTGCAGGTAAATGCAACGATAGCTGCCACGCACTGTCCTACAACGGTTGCAACGGCTGCACCGGTAACACCCATTTTCGGAAATCCCAACAGACCAAAGATCATAATAGGATCAAGGATGATATTCGTGATCGCTCCGCAAAGCTGTGAGGTCATGCTAAAGATCGTGCGTCCGGTCGAGGTGAGCAGTCGCTCAAAATATATCTGACCGAGCAGACCAAAGGAAAAGATCATAACCGTGCTTAAGTAATCGATACCCATATCCATGATCTCCACATCAGCGTTACCGATCTGGCTCAGATAAAATGGTTTTACGATAGTAAATCCAAGTATTAAAAATACAATATAGCTTAAAAAGTAAAGAAGAGCCGCGTTGACTGCGATCTTATTTGCCTCTTCATATTTGTGCGCACCGAGCGATTTTGATAATAAAGCATTCATACCAACACCTGTGCCAGTTGCCACTGCTATGAGAAGCGTCTGCAAAGGGAAGGCTAAGGAAACTGCGGTGAGCGCGTTTTCAGACAGTTTTGCAACGAAAATACTGTCCACGATGTTGTAAAGTGCCTGTACGAGCATGGAAATCATCATAGGCAAGGACATATTGAATACGAGCTTGCCGATAGGCATGGTTCCCATCTTGTTCTCTGTTACAGGAGCTGAATTTGTTTCGTGACTCATAAATTCCTCCTTAGGTATAGAATAAGCGCGAATGCGCCAATTACATATGATACCATGGCTATATAATACTTTCAAGGTATCTATAAAGTGCAAATTGTGACAGATTGATTTTTTTCTTTAGAAAACGTATGATAGAGGAAGATAATGCGTAAGATAATACGCAAGATGGAGGTTCTTATATATTGGAGAATATAAACCGCCTTTTACAATAACAAATAAGATATTATCGTATGTATCATCGATTTCCGAAAAAATAGGACGGATAACTGCAACAAGTAACCTTGAGACAAAACCACATTTAAGAAGAAATATTTTAAATTTTCAAGCAAATCAATTTTGTATGCAATATTAGAATATATGGATAAGCAGCATATAGCAGATCGTTCCTCCCGCGATAGAGAGGAGCATCTGCCTTTTCCATATATGTAGCGCACCTGTCGCGATCACCGATATAAATTCAGAAAGTCCGTGTGGTGCGGACACTATATCCACATTTCTAAGACAGTAAACGACAAGCATACCGAATACCGCAGGCGGCAGGAATTTCCCAAGGTACTGCACGAATGCAGGAGTTGTTCTTTTTTCATTAAAAATTGCAAACGGCAGGAAACGGGTGAGCATTGTTCCTGCTACGCAAAGTCCTATAGTTATTATCTGTTGTGTGATAGTCATTGTTTCAGTTCTCCATCATAGTTTTTCTCAACTAATTTATTCTTTGAAAGTGCCAGTATTATCACGATCGCTGCCATAGTCGGTATCATAAAAGAATCTGCGCCAAAGCATATCAGGCAGATAACCGAAACAGTAATTCCCATAAGTGATGAAAAGTGATTTTTTTCTTTAAGCCATTGTTCAAGAAAAATGACAACAAACATGGCTGTCATAACAAAACTGATTCCGTTAGTATCAAATTTGAGTAAAGAGCCGATCAGTCCACCTGCTGTTGCGGCAGATATCCAGTATAGCTGATCAAGCCACGTAACCCAGAGCATGAACCAGCCTTTGTCCACATCTTCAGGGATTTTTGCGGTGTAATTGACCGAAAAAGTCTCATCACACATACCGAATATCAGAAAAAATTTCTTCCAGTCTGTCCCCTTAAACTTGTCCAGCATCGAAATTCCGTAAAAAAGATGTCTCGCCTGAATGAGCAGTGCCATGATAAATACCTGCAGCGGTGCAAATGGACTAAGGAGCATCTCAACAGTGATAAATTCCAAAGAACCTCCGAAGATCAAAAGACTCATAAGCATCGGATAGATAAATGAAAATCCAGACACCCTCATATATATGCCATATGCCATTCCCAGAAACCAGAATCCTGTAAATATGGGAAGAGTAGATGGAAATGCGGCTTTTAGTGCCTTAAGCCTCATAATGTAATAACCTGCTTTCTGATAAAATTTGTTAATGCGCATACTTATAATCGTATGTCAGCGGACCAAAAACTAAATCCTCCCTTCAGAAAATGCCATTACTCATAAATAGGATATTTTTTCTTATCAGCATCAGTTATTTTTCGGATTACTTTACAGGGATTTCCTGCTGCGATCACACCGGCAGGAATATCCTTATTTACAACACTTCCTGCACCAATGATCGTATTTTCTCCGATATTCACACCCGGAAGGACAGACACGTTCGTTCCAATCCAGACATTATCCCCTACGTTTATTGGAAGGGCAATCTCAAGCCCTTTACTTCTCTGTTCGCTGTCAATAGCATGTCCGGCTGTTGAAAAAACGCAGTTTGGAGCGATAAACACATTGTCACCGAAAGTGACTTTCGCACCGTCAAGAATTGTGACATTATGATTGGTGTAAAAGTTTTCACCAACAGATATATTAAATCCGTAATCACAGTAAAATGGAGCAGTGATCACCGGATTTCCCTTTATGTTTCCAAGGATACTTTTAAGCAGATCCTGCTGTTTTTGTACATCGGATGGTTTACAGTTATTGAATTCATAACAAAGGTCTGCACAGCGTGTCCTTGCTTCTACAATTTCTTTATCATAATTTGCATCGTATAAATAGCCGTTCTGGGCTTTTTCCCATTCTGTCATAGTGCTACCTCCTGAGGTTATTTCTATTATGTAACTCAAACTCCCCACATATAGAATGTTAATGGTGCTGTCTGGGATGCGGGATGCGCGATTACCAATAGCAGAACATTTAGCTGTGATTGCGAAAATTTGTTAGGCGTCGATTTTGGGCTCGAAGTTTGTGTACATTTTGCCAGTTGAACACTTGAGTCGCGGTGTACGCCTGTGGCATACGCTTTCACGATTCCTTAGTCTAGTGGGAGTAAATGCCGTCTCCAGCTAAGTTTATTATGCATGGGTGC
>CAVICC010000059.1:0-16606 GCA_963641405.1 bacterium
AACTTAGCTGGAGGCGGCATTTACTCCCACTAGACTAAGGAATCGTGAAAGCGTATGCCACAGACGTACACCGCGGTTCAACTGTTCAACTGGCAAAATGTACACAAAATTTGAGCCCAAAATCGACGCCTAACAAATTTACGCAATCACCGCGAAATGTTCTGCAAGTGACACCCACACAGGCAACGCCCGACCGAACTGCGCCCCACCATAACCACACCACATATTATGGAGACAGGTATATATGATTGAAAATCTGAATGGAATACATGAGACAGTAAAATATAAAGAAAACAGCAATGTAAAACTATTTATGAATACACAGGCAGAAGATTATCCCATCCACTGGCACACTCCAATGGAGATCATCATGCCGCTTGAGGGTGGTTACACCGTGCAGATTGGAGATGATATGGTTCAACTAAATGATGGCGATATAATTTTTATAGCGTCCGGTGTAATCCACAAACTTATCGCACCAACTGAAGGGAAAAGACTAATCATGCAGATCGAATGGTCTAGCGTCTCAAAGATACGGGAATTAAATTCCATACTTACACTTATATCCCCGGCTATAACACTTACGTCTGCTTCTTCCGGTGATATACATGGCAATATTTCAAAATTACTGCTTGATATAGCAAGCGAATATCAAAATGACTCTTTTTTATCAGAGGCTGTGATATATTCTAAAATGCTTGATGTGCTTGTACTTATCGGAAGACATCACGCAGCAAGTAGTTTTCATTTTGATGCCGGCAGACAAAAACAACAGGAATATCTGGAGCGTTTTCTGTCCATCTGCGAATATATCGATGCACATTGCACCGAGGATATAACACTCGATGAAATCGCAAAAATAGCCGGATTCAGCAAATATCACTTTACCCGGCTATTTAAACAGTTTACCAATATTACTTTTTATAAATACTTAAATCAAAGAAGAATAGAGCTAGCCCTTACGATTATGGTTGATCCGCAGATATCCATTACCGAGACTGCAATGCAGTCAGGCTTTGCAAATTCTTCCACCTTTATAAGGGTGTTTAAAGCTGAAAAGGGTTGCACTCCGACGGAATTTCGCAAAATGTTTACCGTGTGAGCATTATGTATGAAAAATCTGCATAGTTATCACTGTCAATACCATTCGAGGATGCATACATTCCAATTGTACAGCCTACAAAGCCACCTGCTTCTTCTGTGGTATATGGCAACAGACTAATTTTCTCTGCCACTTTTATGTTTTTTTCAGCCGTGCCTATCCATATTGAGGCTTCCTGCTCCTTGCAGATCATACATATATTCCAAAGTGGCTCTTTTTCTGTGCTGCTGTACTCCATAATATCTGTCACTGCTATCTTTTTATCAATTCCCTTTATATGAGTTGTCACAACAAACATCATCTTGCCGTTTTCCAGGGTTATCTCAGCGCGAAGATGATTTTCATTGTTCTGAAAAAGTACAATTCCTGCCGCCTCATTATCAGTCTCTGGAGCAAACCTCATCGCTGTCTTTGCTGTAAATTCATATCCCTTCTGACGCAGTCCCAGAAACGCACTTGTTCCAAGCTCTGTGATCTGCTCTTTATTTGTATACAATCTCAGCACTCCCGGCTTTTCTTTAAGAGAATAAAAAGACTCATCTCTTTTTCCTATTCCAACCAGCCGCTTGTCCAGCTCTGCTTCACAAAATGCTATAAAATCATTTTCTGATGTCTCATTTATAAATCTGCACTCGTCAAGCGGTATATCCACCGTATCTTCAAGATGTCCGACTCCCGGAGCGATTACCGGCCATTCGTTTTCCCATATGGTTTTGGCAATAAAAGTTTCCCTGCCCATGCTGCTATGCTTTTTGCATGGTCTTGAAGCAAGCATGACCACATACCAGTTTCCATTTATATCATCCACCAGATCACCATGACCTGCATAAATAACCGGATAATCCATACCAAGATTTCTGTGTGTAAATATCGGATTTCTCGGACAGCCCTCAAACCATTTAAAAAGCTCTTTGCTTCTTGCTATCGTTATACTGTGTTCTGGTCCTGTGCCACCCTCTGCATGCATCAGATAATAATATCCGTTTATCTTGTAGATATGAGGTCCTTCAGGCCATATGCAGCCCCTTACCGCACCTTTCCATATTGCCATGCTCTTCCCCTTAAGCTTCATTGTGTCAAGGTCAAGCTCCTGTATCCATATCTCCCAGTCTCCATTGTAGCGCACTCCCTGTGGATTTGGGCGCGTACCACAGTAATAGCATCTTCCATCATCATCAAAGAAAAGGCTCGGATCTATTCCTACCGCTTCCTCTCCCAGATAATACGGATCAGACCATGATCCTGCCGGATCCTGCGCTGTCACTATAAAGTTACCGCCATGTGATACATTTGTCGTTATCATATAAAAAATTCCTTCATGATATCTTATGGTCGGTGCAAAAATGCCCCTGGATATTTCTTCATTTTCCACGCACAGCTGCGATGATCTGTCAAGTATATTGCCTATCTGCTCCCAATGAGCCAGATCGCGGCTATGAAATATCGGAACCCCCGGTGCATATACGAAGCTCGATGTCACCAGATAATAATCTTCCCCAACTCTGCATATTGATGGATCAGGATAAAAACCTGATAGTATTGGATTTTTGGCTGTTACCATGCCTCTTACCTCTCATTCCAGCGTTATGTTGATTTTTTTACTAGCATTTGGCTATAACACATATCCAAAGCCTAGGATCGTAAACTGCTTATCCCTGTCTTCCTTAGCAATTTCAATTCTTACTACATGATTTTTAATCGTCTTATTGTTAAACACTATGACCGCATTGCAATGCTGCCAGTTATTGATATGTGGGTCAGCTGTAAGACAATATTCTCCGTCTACATATACTTTGGCCTTTCCCACGTTTACCTCTCCTGAATCCTTAAAGACAAGGAGCAGTGCTTTGCATTCCATTTCCAGTTCAAAATAAGCTTTTTCCCTGTTTAATGTATTTTTTGTTCCATCATACATCCAGTTATATGGAAATTCCGGTGTAAGCGAAAGCTGATCGTCCATCTCAACACTTTGCAACTGCATATCTGTACAATCAAACCCACCCTCATCAATATATGCCTTCGCATATATGTCCTTTTTATCGAGCATCCTTATGTTTTCAAAGCTATTTCCTATTGCCGGTGCATGATTTAGTTTTTCCTGTAAGATTTTTTCCTCAGTAAGTCCCATTTCCAATGTATCAGCGCTTGCATTGCCTGCCTGATCTATTTTTTCAAAAAGATACTCTATACAGTCTGCCATTATAGAATGACCTATATTGCTTGGATGAAACATGTCATAAAAGAACTGGTTTTTAGTAATCACTCTTCCCTCACCGTTTTTTAACGAAAACTGTGGAGAGACAGCATCTAACACACTTACCATCGGAAGATCATATAACTTTCCGACCGGACTTAGGCGGTCCTGTAAATTCCAGTCGTTTGCAAATACAGAAAAAAGCAATATCACCGCTGGTTTCCAAGGCAGATTTAAGACCTTTCTAACAAGGCTTTCATAGCAGTCCCCTTTTGTCTCATCACCCTCGTCATTTACGGCAAATTCGATCACTACTATATCCGGCTTTTGTCCATCTCGCAGTATATCCCTGTCAAATCTTATCATTCCAAGCTCTGAAGGAGTTCCACCCACACCGGCTTTTATGAATTTCACATTATTCTTTGCAGAAAAACGTTCCTGAAAAAGCTGATATGATTTGTATGCGTAGCATTCTGTATTTATAGGTGTTGCACCTGCCCCTTGTGTGATTGATCCACCGATATATGCAAGTGTTACCTCTTTACCTGCTCTTGTCTTTTCGATAGCCTTTCTTATGCGGTATGTGTTTCCCATATTCATAAGCGAACGACCTATCATATAACAATATTCGTCCGAACTCATATCTACTTCTGTTTCTTCCATATCGTCCGGTGCCTCGTAGCCGTCATTTAAATACAGCCTGACACTCGCTTTTCCCATGATATCAGGTGTATTAAATATGAACTTTATCTGTCCTGGTACGTCATCATCCGGTGTCCACTCATAATCTGACAGGTATATTTTTCTCTCCATTCCATCACCTGTCAGATTTACTTTAAGATTGGTGCCTCCTCCGTAGAGATCCTGTTTTCCATACATCTGAAACACAAATTCGATCTGCTCGTTTTGATTATCTGTTTCAACAGATACACCTATGCTGTGTACAAGCCTGCCAAAACCTTCCACTGTCTCTAACAGTACCAGTTCCTCTTTATTCTCTATATTTCCGACTATCTGTGCGCTGTTTATCAGTCTTCCGTCACTTTCATATATAAAATGTATAATGCTTCCATCATCCTGTACTGAGCCGTATATATCCTTTTCCTTCATGATATAAAAATACGGTCTTTTTCTTTCCGGATCCTTTGGTGCTTTTGGTCCTGCCATCTTTCTGCCTCCTTGTTATGTCGATTTTATGTAACTATTCAGTACAGAAATATGCGGTACCGCATATTTCTGTACTGAATAGTTACTATACATCATACTATCTACCTGACGGATATAATCATCGATTTCCGCCTCCCTGTCATTTACCGAAGTAAGTATATGATACTCGCACTGGTTAAATTCTTTTTCAGTCAGAAATCCTCTTATTTATTATCTTCTCCCTGACTTATGTACCCTATATCATCTAATATATCCTGTAATTTCCAGAAAGTGCCAGCATTGCAAACATATATAGGAAATTATCGTAATATCGTCTGTCACCCGTTCGAAGCGGTGTGTTCCAGAATTTTTCAACACATTGCCTTGTATATGGTCCATCTGCAGCAAGTGAAGCCTCAGCATTTACAGCTATGATTGCTACCGGATGAAGTGCCTTCTCCTCAAGCGGTGTACCATCTATCAAAAATACTCCATCCCAATTGTCCTTCTGCTTTTCGCAATAAAATTTCTGAAGCTTATCAGCTATCTCTACCTGCCATGGATCAGCATCAAACCACAGATGATCCATCGCTATATTTGCAATTGTGCGGTATGCATCACTGTAATACCAGTCATGTCTTCCGAATATCTCCTGGTGGCCTGTATGCGGTTTTCCATCATAATCTGCATATTCTGCACTAAGACCTGTCTTTTGGTGACATGCGCTGTGCAGATATGCCCTGCTGGCATCTGCTGCTTCCTTCCAGAAATCTCTATCCTCTTCATATGCCATCTGGGCAAAAAGCTCATAGAAGTGTGGCAGATGATATGAAGGATCACTGAAATCCAGATTTGTAACAAACTTTATCAGCTTATTGGAAGGCTCCCACATTGGCTCTCCCGGATGTCCCGGCTCACCTTTGTGTACACACTCTCTTAATATATTCTGTGCCTCTTTGCTATAGCAGAATATTCCCTCGCCATCTCCCCATCTGTTGGATGCAAAAAACAATGCCATTGCAAAGTATTCTTCTCCATCAGGTGCCGGTCCTTCAGCATTTCGCTTTCCGTTTGTCTGACATGACCATGCAAAGTAATTTTTTGCCGGACCATCCTCTATGTACATATATGTGCGCACCCATTTCCACAGTCTGTCAAACTCAGCTTTTTTATTAAGCTGCACACATACCATCATGCCATACGACATGCCCTCTGTTCTTACGTCGTGATTGCCTGTATCTTCCATATAGCCCATATCATCTCCTGCCTCATGATAAAAGCGCTCACTGTCATTACCGTAGAATATCGTATTAAATGTATCCTCTACTCTTTTTTGTATTTCTTCCTCTGAATATCCACACTCTTTGAATATGTTTCTGTATTCTCCTGTCTTGTATGCTCCTGCCATTTTTCTCTCCTTTTCGTACTTGTTTTACTGTATGCCACACTGATCATATTTCTCTTTATCCTGTCTTCACTTGACAGATTGTCCATTGGCATTTGGCGCATACATATAAAATGTAACGCTTCCATCATCCTCGAGTGTGACCGAACACCTGTTATTGTCCTTCGATGGTGGTATCAATCCTATATACAAAGCACCGTTTTTTAAATTATCCAAAAAAATCCCCCATTCGTTTATTGATATATACAAGTGTAAACGAACAGGGGCTTGTTATTCTATTAATAAATTGCCAAACAGTATTCAAAAATTGCTAATTTTCATTTATCTTCTGCTGTAGGTAATCAAAATATATCTGTGGATCACAGGCATTGTATTCCTCCATATACTGATCCCATGCAGTGTCAAAATCATCTGCCATGATCACCTGCGGCAGCCATTTCTTCTTAACCGCTGTAAGATTATTTTTTACCTTTCCACATTCCGATGTCGTTGGAATTGAATCAGAAAATGAATACATCGGATACCACGAGCCCGGCGCATCATTTTTCCCGAGCAGATCTACATAATTTTCTACTCCGTACGCCTCAAAACATTCCTGTATATCTTCCGGCTGATTTTTTATGAACTCATTTTGCTGGTACTCCATTGAAAATGCATTTATACCATCATCAAGCATCCCTTCCACCCTTGGAAAATATGAGTACGAGCACAAATGCGCTGCCTGATATGCACTGTCATTTTTCTTTTGGGACTGTTCTTTAGTAATGTAAAATAATCCATCCTCGTCAACCGAATAGTCTACACCCTCCTCTCCCCAGAATCTTTCTTTTATTATGTCGGATTCGAGCAGATCACTGACAAACTGCATCGCACCCTCTTTATCTTCACATGATGTAGTAATCGAAAGCCCTGACGAATAATCTATTTCTGCCATTCTGTTTGTATGCCATCTGTTGTGGATACCCTCGTCTATTGTAATTGGAAGAGGAACATAATCACACCCAAGCTCTGATAGATTCTGCTGTTTAAAAACAGGATCTATCGAATAATAAAACTGCCACCACTGATCGACCATACCAAGCACCGCTCCGGTTGACAGCTTATCCAGGTATTGATCGTATGTAGCATTAAAAGAACCCGCATCCATTATTCCTTTACGAAATTCCTCGTTTAGCTTTTTGAAATATCTTTTGGCTGTATCGGTCACATTGTAATCTATTACTGTCTGGGTTTCTGTATCCACCATACAGCTTCCGTCATTTGGATATCCATCGAGAAACTGTGGCACATTTTCCAGGCAGAAATACCTCCAGTCATCGCAGAGTATCGTAAATGGTATATTTGCTGTTCCATCAGGCATTGTAGGATTAACTAAAACATAGCTTTCTATCAAATCAAAATACTCATCCACGGTAGTAATCTTTGGGTATCCTGCCCATTTTAGTACTCTGGTCTGTATCCAGAATGCCTCACCATTATGCAGCACTTCCACATCTTCGCCGTGTGATACTCCAAACTGTGGTATCCAGTATATGTGCCCATCCGGCTGTCTGAATTTTTCCCACTGTTCATCGCTTAAATACTCTTTTATATTTGGATAATCGTCCCAGTATTCATCTATCGGAATAAGTGCATCTGCTTCATAGAGTGCCGTCTCTCCTGATATAAAATCCGGATAATCGCCACTTGCTATGAGTGAATTTATTGCATCATCCTTATCCTGTCCGACAAGCCATGTCTCATCGCATTCTGCACCTGTCTGACTGGCTATTAGCTGCTTTATGTCATTATCCTGATCTATGCTGTCACCAGCGACTGAAAAAAATGCTGTAAAATGCTTTATTTCTTTATTACGGCCTTCGCTTACAGCTGCATTTGCCATAAGCAATGCAACTAATGCCGCTATGATAGCAATTGAAATAAACTTCTTTCTCATATGTATTTGCTCTCCCCTTTAACTATTGATAAATAGTAACTTAAATATCTCTAATTATCAAGGTAAAAAAACCATAATTTATTATGCTGTCTTTTAATCTTTTCGGCTATATAATTTTAAAAACACAAAATCTGGAGATTAAATGAAACTGAAAAAATATATAAAACATCAGATCTACGATATTACAAATACTCATATACCTGACAATTTCTCAAGACTGCGTATCCTAAATCCCGAATACTCTACGTACGAAAGCGAGGTTAAACCGTATCCTATGCAAAGCAGTGAGCATCTTTTTTCCCTGCTTTGGGATACTCATGATACCCATACCCTGTCTGCTACCATTCTGCCCTCAAAAGAGGCATTTTTATATGAACGGGATTTTGAGTCAGGCAGCCGGACACAGCTTCATTCACATGAATATCTCGAGCTTTTTTATGTAGTTGACGGTGTATACAGACATCGTATCCTTGGCAATGAATTCACTTTCCACAAGGGCGAGCTGTGCCTTATCGACAAAAACTGCCTGCATCAGGAAATTCTCGATGGTTCGTCTGCCACCGTGATATTTCTTGGAATATCCAATGCCATGTTTGATAACATAATGGATGAGGTAAACCGCATCTCAAAAAAGGCTACATCCTCAGAAAGAATTACAGCATTTTTAAATACCGCACTGTTAGAACAAAAATCTCTGCAGCAATATCTGTATTTTCATCCACGGACGGATGCCGTACCTGTCATAGAAAATACACTGCTTCGCCTTATTGATGAGCTTAAATATCATGACGAAGCCTCCTCACTTATTTGCAGTGGCCTGCTTCTTCGTATATTTGGGATACTGTGCACTAAATATGATTTTTCACTGTCCAAAAAACTCAGACAGAAAATGAACTGGATTCTTTTTAAAGAAATTTCAGAATATATGAAAGAAAATCTAAAGGACATATCTCTAAGCGATCTGTCAAAGGAATTTCATTTTCAGGAGGATTATTTTAACCGGCTCCTTAAAATACAGTCAGGCATGACTTACACCGAATATCTGCAGTCAATCAGGCTTGAACAGGCCGAATCACTGCTTATACATACCGACTGGACTATAGACCGAATAGCTTGTGAAGTCGGATATCATAATAAGGGCTATTTCTATAAAATATTTACGGAACGGTACCGGCTTACACCGGCACAGTTCCGCAGGAGAATGTATGAATAAATTGTGCTACCTGCTTTTTACAGATTCCACTGCCAGTCTCTGATCTCAGGCATGTCGATTCCGTACTCATGAATATACTGTTTGTGAGCTACCAGCTTATCATTCATCTCCTGGATCAGATATGATCCGCGGTTGCCAAGCTGTGGCAGATGCTCGATAACTCGCTTTACAAGATGGAAACGGTCGATCTCATTCTGGACACGCATATCAAATGGAGTGGTTATAGTTCCCTCTTCCTGATATCCATATACATGAATATTTCTGTTTGTACGGCGATATGTAAGCTCATGGATGAGTGTATGATATCCATGGAATGCAAAGATGATAGGCTTATCCTTTGTAAAGAGTGAATCATACTCTGCATCTGTAAGTCCGTGTGGATGCTTTGTGCTTGGTTCAAGCTTCATCAGGTCAACTACGTTAATTACACGGATCTTTATCTCTGGCATCTTTTCTCTTAAGATTGTCACTGCTGCAAGTGTCTCAAGTGTAGGTGTGTCTCCGCAGCATGCCATTACTACATCAGGCTCTTGTCCTTGGTCGTTGCTTGCCCACTCCCAGATGCCGATTCCCTGTGTACAGTGCTTTACAGCCTGCTCCATTGTCAGCCACTGCTGTCTTGGGTGCTTTGATGTAACCAGGACATTTACATAATTGCGGCTTCTCATACAATGATCAAAGCATGATAACAGACAGTTAGTATCAGGTGGGAGATAAAGACGTACAACGTCTGCTTTTTTATTTGCAATATGATCCAAAAATCCCGGATCCTGATGTGTAAATCCGTTGTGATCCTGCTGCCATACATTAGATGTAAGTATGAGATTTAATGATGCTATTGACTGTCTCCAAGGAAGCTGGTTGCACACTTTAAGCCATTTTGCATGCTGTGCACACATTGAATCAACAACACGGATAAAGGCTTCATAGCTTGCAAAGAATCCATGACGTCCTGTAAGAAGGTATCCTTCTAACCAGCCCTCACACATATGCTCACTAAGCATTGAATCCATTACACGGCCATCTGCAGCAAGGAACTCATCTGTATCAAACTTCTCATTGTTCCAGTCTCTGTTTGTAGCCTCAAATACCTTTCCAAGACGGTTTGACATAGTCTCGTCCGGTCCGAAAATACGGAAATTCTTAGCATCATCATTGAGTTTAAAAATATCCCTTACAAAACCGCCGAGCTCTATCATATCCTGTGCTTCTACTGCTCCCGGTGCCGGTACGTCAAGTGCATAGTCCTTAAAATCAGGAAGGCGCAGATCTCGTAGCAATTTTCCACCGTTTGCATGTGGATTTGAGCCTATTCTTCTGTCTCCTGTAGGAGCAAGTGCCCTAAGCTCCGGGATAAGTCTTCCGTTCTCGTCAAAAAGCTCTTCAGGATGGTAGCTCTTTAACCAGTTATTTAACATCTCAAGATGTTCAGGCTTATCCATCATGATAGGAACCTGATGTGCACGGAAAGAACCCTCTATCTGATTGCCGTCTACGACCTTTGGACCTGTCCAGCCCTTTGGTGTACGAAGTACAATCATAGGCCACTTTGGTCTTGTTGTGTCGTTGTTTTCTCTGGCATTTTTCTGGATTGCTTTGATCTCGTCCATGGCTGTATCTAAAGCCTCTGCCATCTTTTTGTGCATCTCCATAGGATCAAAACCTTCTACAAAGTATGGTTTCCATCCACATCCGTCAAAGAAATGCTCTAACTCCTCGTGTGAAATACGGGCAAGTACTGTAGGGTTGCTGATCTTGTATCCATTCAGATGAAGGATTGGAAGTACCGCACCGTCTGTCTTTGGATTTAAGAATTTATTACACTGCCATGATGTTGCGAGTGGTCCTGTCTCCGACTCACCATCTCCGACAATACATGCAACTACCAAATCAGGATTATCAAATGCTGCTCCAAATGAATGAGCCAGTGAATATCCAAGCTCACCGCCCTCGTTTATAGAGCCAGGTGTCTCTGGTGCCACGTGGCTGGAAATTCCACCTGGGAATGAGAACTGCTTGCAGAGCTTTTTAAGTCCTTCCATATCCTGCCCGATATTCGGATATACCTCACTGTATGTGCCCTCAAGATATGTATTTGCTACGAAAAAGTTACCGCCATGTCCAGGTCCTGAAATCAGAATAAGATCCTGATCATATTTCTTTATAACACGGTTTAAATGGACATATACAAAGTTCTGTCCAGGTACTGTTCCCCAGTGACCTACGATTTTCTTTTTGACATCTTCCATTGTCAAAGGCTTACGAAGAAGTGGATTGTCAAGCAGATATAACTGTGCTGCACCAAGATAGTTTGCTGCGCGCCAGTATGCATCCATTTTCTTCAGGTACTCCTCTGTAAGTGGCTGTTTTTCCACAATATTTACATCTGACATCCTAATGTTCCTCCTATTGCTATGCAATGCTTTGCATTATTTAGCTAATATTTTATAGAATACCGATGTCATCTGCAATTTCCCATTCCTGTTAAAATTTCAAAAAGTTACCTGTGACGACTTTAGCTTTAGCATGCCCTAAAATAGTTAAAGGCAGCGTAACTAGTACGCTGCCTTGTAAATATCAAGCACCTGCTCCTCTGTAAGCTCTATATAATTGTTCTTTAACAGACGAAGCTGTGTATTTATTACATTATTTGCAAATACAGGAAGGTCATCTTCCTTTACTCCAAATTCTTTAAGAGGCTCAGCCTTTAGCACTGCATCCATCAGCTCATAAAGTGCACTAAGCGGTTTTGCTTCATCTAAGCCAAGCGCTTCTGCTATGACTGCCTCGAGCTCATTTATCATGCCGACTGGCTTTATCTCTTTGTATTTTTCCATAACGGCCCTAAACATAAGCTGGTTTGACTGTCCATGTGGTATGTGATAAACCGAGCCAAGCGGATATGCTGTGGCATGCACTGCTGCACAGCCACCGTAGCCAAAACCAAGTCCTGCCCAGTTGGAAGCCTTTAAAAAGTCTGCGGCATATTTCTTCCATGCATCGCCACCGCCATCTTCGACTGACTTTTTCCAGCATTTTATTATTGTAATAAGTGCTTCCTTAGAGAAAATGCGCGATATTGTGCACGCATTCGGACTAAGATATGACTCTACACTGTGTACCATCGCATCTATAGATGATGTGGCAAATACTTTATATGGCAGTGAATCGAGCATATTTGTGATCATTACCGCCTTTGCCGGGAGCATTGCCGGGGAAGCAAGTCCCATCTTTACTCCTTTGCTCACACGGTTTATAACAGATATATTCGTAACCTCGCTTCCGGTACCACATGTAGTAGGTATGATAACAAGCTCGTGATACGCTTTAAGCTGGGCTACATTATCATAAAGATCATCAACCTTATCATCCGGACCTGCAACAGCTACAGCCTTAGCGATATCTATGACCGTACCACCGCCTATAGCGATGATACGTCCGTATTTTTTGTCTCGAAGCTCATCCAGTATCGCATCTACCATGCCGTCAGTCGGCTCACCTTTTCCATATTTCTCACGGAAAAGTGTCTGCACCGGAAGTGACAGCGGAGCCACATAATCATTATATGTATGCTCTCCGCAGAGCACCAGGTCATCAGCTCCAAGCTGGGCTTCCTTTGCATATTCCTCAAATGTATCGTATTCTTCTATTTCTGTTTTAATGGAAAATCCTCTCATATCGTGTTCTCCTGTTCGGCTATAACATAGCCTTTATTTTACTATTATGCGATAGCCTCTTTAAGTGACTCCTCAAATATCTCAAGTCCCTTTTCCATCTGCTCATCAGTCATTGTAAGTGGTGCAAGGAATCTTATTACATTGCCTGCTGTACCACAACCCTCAAGAAGAAGTCCTTTCTGCATTGCATTAGCAATAAGTTTTGTTGCAATTGCTGTAGCCGGCTCTTTAGTCTCTCTATCTGTAACAAGCTCGAGTCCTATCATGGCGCCAAGTCCTCTTACATCTCCGATCACATCATATTTGTCTTTAAGCTCATTATAACGTGCCATTACTGTTTCACCGATATGTCTTGCTTTTCCAGCATAATCGTCGCGTTTCATGACATCCATTACTGCAAGTGCTGCGGCACAAGATACAGGGTTTCCACAGAAAGTTCCTCCGATTGTTCCTGCCGGAGCTGCATCCATGACCTCTGCTCTTGCTGTTATTGCAGAAATAGGAAGGCCTGCTCCAAGTGATTTTGCTGTTGTGATGATATCAGGAGCTGCTCCTGCCTCAGCCCAGTACTCTGATGCATAATATTTTCCTGTACGGCAGTTACCACACTGTACCTCATCTGCTATAAGAAGGATTCCATTGTCATCACAGATCTTTCTTACTGCTTTAACCCACTCGATAGGTGCCGGGATGAATCCTCCCTCGCCCTGGAATGGCTCAACGATCATACATGCGATCTCTTTTGCAGGCGCACCTTCATCGAATATTCTTGTAAGCTCATCTATATAAAACTGTACTGCCTCAGCCTCTGTATATCCCTTTGGCGCTCTGTAAAGATATGGATATGGTGCTCTGAAAATTCCAGCTGGGAATGGTCCCATGCCCTGTGCATATGCTTTTTTAGCTGTAAGTGCCATAGTCAGGTTTGTTCTTCCGTGGAAAGCTCCTGTAAAACAAATGACTCCGCTTCTTCCAGTATATGCCTTTGCGATCTTGATCGCGTTCTCATCACACTCTGCACCTGAGTTTGCGAAATATGTTTTCTTTACATCGCCTTTGCAAGGCATTATCTCGTTTAATCTCTCAGCAAGTGTCACATATCCGTCATGCACATATACATTAAATATAGTATGGAAATATTTCTCAGCCTGTGCCTTTACTGCCTCGATAACCTCAGGGTTTGAATATCCGATATTTAAAACACCAACTCCGCCTACCCAGTCAAGTATCTTATTTCCATCCAGGTCCTCAAACATTGCTCCGCTACCCTGCTTGATACATATAGGATATGTCTTTCCGCAAAGTGCCTGTGGTATGGCTGCATCTCTTCTGTCTAAAAGTTCCTTTGATTTTGGTCCCGGTACCTGTGCTGTGACGATCTCTGGTAATGCTGTTCTTAATTCCTGTGTTGTCATGATTTTTCCTCCTTAGCCTGTATATCCCCGCTTTTGCTATATAGAAAGCTATAATAACAAAAGAAGCGCCAGATAACCTGTGTATCTGACGCCTTTGTCTTTGAATGTTTATATTTGTTTGATTAAGCTAGATTATAGCACGTTGTAACAATAATACAATGTGTACAACAAACTATATTTTTTGTGCACGATGCACAATATTTTCGTATGTAATACCCCGACAACTTAATTTTATTAATAAACATGTCACTTACGGCTGTCACGATAATCTAATATCGCAAAAGCAAGCTTAAGCCGCATACAGTTGTCGAGACTGCTAAAATCACATTCTAAAATGTCGCTTATTTTTTTAAGCCTGTAATTGAGTGTATTTCTGTGTAAAAACATGACCTCTGCTGTCTTTTTTGCATTGCAGTCGTTATTGAGATACTCCTTAAGTGTCTCACAGAAGCCACCATTTTTTATCTCGTCCGCCTGCAAAAGCCTGCCTATATTTTCATTTACATAGGCATCTAGTACTCTCTTGTCGTCTACATGCGAAAGTATCGTATATATTCCTGTATTATTATCATTTTCCTCGGACATAAGCCTCTGACAAATGATCTGTGACAGATCTATGAGCGGATATTTCTCCGGAAGTTCAAACAAGGGTATATCGTTTGAATCACAATAATCGGACAGTTCCACTGATATCTGGCCTTCATTTATGCCAAGCGCAGATATCCCATAGTTATGCATCTGTCGGACAAGAGGTATGAGCTTTCCGCTGTCATCGGTGACTCTTCTGTTCGTGAGTATCACGAATTCTTTTCCATGTATATAATTTTCTATGCGATATTCGCTCTGTATACATTCCAGGCAATCAGCAAAATATATCCATCTGACTGTATTCTTTAGTCCGCCTTTGCCCGCCCGAAGTTTTAAAACATCCTGCAGCTTAGGAATATTCATCATATCATCACAGTTCATGAAGCAAATCCATCCTTGTCAATCATTTAAACTTTCCGCATCCTGTCCCCAGAAATCAACCGGCTCATAATCCTGCAGCTTGGCAAGATATCCTTTCTGCGCCAGTTCATCCTGTATTGCGTCAAGTATATCTTCGCTTTCTGCAGTTATAGTGTGATAGTGATACCCTGATGTAACAGTCATAAGAAGCGTCGATTTTCCTGAATTTATGTCCTCGAGATATTTTTTAATATCACGTCTGGATTTTATATTCATCTCTGCGCGAATTACACCATAAACTTTGTGATATACAAATACGTCTTTCACGCGTCCGCCTGCATCTACAATTGCAGATAGTTCGTCCTCCACATCTGCCTCAGTATGCACGACCTTTAATACACGCTCATACTCTTGTTCGTTCTGAAGCAGATATCCTCTATTGGTTGAAAAAATCGCGGTTCCGTTTGCACGCAGAAGTGCTATATCCTGCACTATTACCTGGCGGCTTACATCAAGATCCTTAGCCAGCTTTACTCCTGCTACTGGCGAATTTGCTGAAGACAGATATTTGATTATTTTTTTTCTTCTCTCTTCACCGTTCATTTTCCGTATCCTTTCATCTGTAAGATATAACTTATTGCCAATGCCCTACACTGCGTGAAGATTTTTGAGTGACAAATCAAGTATAGGAGCTGAATGTGTCAAAGCACCACTTGATACATAGTCTACACCAAGTCCCCTTATTCTTTCAATATTTTCTTTTGTAACATTTCCTGAAACTTCGATTTTTGCTCTTTTATCAATGTAATCAATGCACTCCTTAAGAAGCTCTGTTGACATATTGTCAAGCATTATGATATCTGCTCCTGCCTCAACAGCCTCCTTTACCATATCAAGCGATTCAACCTCCACCTCTATCTTTCTTACAAAAGGAGCATATGCTTTTGCCATCTCTATAGCTTTTTTGACGCCTCCTGCTGCTCCGATATGATTGTCCTTTAAAAGCACACCATCTGAGAGATTGTATCTGTGATTGTTTCCTCCACCGACTCTTACTGCGTATTTCTCAAAAATCCTGTTATTCGGTGTAGTCTTTCTTGTGTCAAGCAGCTTAATTCCTGTACCCTCTAAGAGTGCCGCAACCTGACTTGTATAGGTAGCGATTCCGCTCATGCGCTGCAAATAGTTAAGGGCTGTTCTCTCACCGCACAAAAGCACTCTGATGTCTCCATATACTTTTCCGATAAGCTGTTTATTGGAAACCTTATCACCATCTTTGACATAAAATTCTACTTTTGTATTGGCATCAAGAAGTGTAAATACTCTCTCAAAAACCTGAAGTCCGCAGATGATACCGTCCTCTTTACAGATGAGATCCACCTCTCCTGCCTGTGGATTTGGCATCACACTGTTGGTGGATACGTCCTCGCTGGTGATATCCTCCTTTAATGCGCTTAATATGAATGGGTCTACGTTAAGTCCCAGTGTTACCTGATCGTACATTTAATTGTCCTCTTGTAACTGTTCAGTACCTTCACAGTTGCGAGCCGCAAGCGCATTAGAATCAGCT
>CAVICC010000060.1:0-15166 GCA_963641405.1 bacterium
GTAATATATTAGTGAAAGTTCGTAATTGTATTGTTATGATAATACACGGTACTAAATTTTTATCAAGAAGAGAGGAAGTTAAAATGAGTAAAAAACCAGTAGTATTAATGGTACTTGATGGTTATGGATTAAATGACCGCACAGAGGGCAACGCTATTGCAATGGCAAATACCCCTGTAATGGATAAATTAATGGCAGAGTGTCCTTTTGTAAAGGGACAGGCTTCTGGTCTTGCTGTAGGTCTTCCTGACGGACAGATGGGTAACTCTGAAGTTGGACATATGAATATCGGTGCAGGCCGTATTATATATCAGGATCTTACAAGAATCACAAAGGCTATTGAGGATGGAGATTTCTTTGAGAACAAGGCTCTACTTACAGCTATCGATAACTGCAAGAAAAACAATTCAAATCTCCACTTATGGGGACTTTTATCAGATGGTGGAGTACACAGCCACATCGAGCATCTTTATGGTCTCTTAGAGCTTTGTAAGAAGCAGGGACTTGAGAATGTATATGTGCATGCATTCCTTGATGGACGTGACACACCACCTGCATCAGGAAAAGATTACATCGAGCAGCTTGAATCTAAGATGAAAGAGATCGGTGTAGGTACGGTTGCATCACTTTCAGGACGTTACTACGCTATGGATCGTGATAACAACTGGGATCGTGTACAGAAGGCATATGATTCATTAGTAAACGGTGAGGGGGTAAAAGCTACAAGCGCCATAAAAGCTATGGAGGATTCATACGCACAGGACGTAACAGATGAGTTCGTACTTCCTACAGTTATCACTGATGAGGCAGGAAAACCAGTATCACTTGTGAAGGATAATGATTCAGTTATCTTCTTCAACTTCCGTCCTGACCGTGCAAGAGAGATTACAAGAGCATTCTGTGATGATAAGTTTACTGGTTTTGAGCGTCCATTCCTTAAGCTTACATTTGTATGCTTCAAGGATTATGATGAGACAATCCCTAACAAGATCATTGCATTTGAGAAAGAGTCAATCGCCAATACATTCGGCGAGTATCTTGCAAAATGCAAAAAGACACAGCTTCGTCTTGCAGAGACAGAGAAATATGCACACGTTACATTTTTCTTTAATGGTGGAGTAGAGGAGCCAAACGTAGATGAGGCACGTCTTCTTGTAAACAGCCCTAAGGATGTTGCAACATACGATCTCAAGCCTGAGATGAGCGCACCTGAGGTTGGTATGGATCTTGTTGAGGCTATCAAGTCAGATAAATATGATGTTATCATCATCAACTTCGCTAACCCTGACATGGTAGGTCACACAGGTGTTATCCCTGCAGCAATCAAGGCTGTAGAGAGAGTTGACGCACTTGTAGGTGATGCTGTACAGGCTGTTAAGGATGTTGATGGAGTATTATTCATCTGTGCAGACCATGGAAATGCAGAGAAGATGATCGATTATGAGACAGGAAAACCTCATACAGCTCATACAACAAACCCTGTTCCGTTCATCCTTGTAAATGCTGATCCGTCATTCAAACTTCGTGAGGGAGGATGCCTTGCAGATATCGCTCCTACACTTCTTGAGATTATGGGACTTCCACAGCCTGCTGAGATGACAGGAAAGTCACTTATCGTAAAATAAAATATGACAATAAACTGCATGATGCAGTATTGTTAAGAAAAGTACAAGCTTCGGGCATGATCCATAAGGTTATAGATCCGGAGCTTGTTTGTTTTAGTCCACTTATCAATAAATGGTTAATGAGTACTGTATATATTCGTGCATGATAATAAATATAAGTACAACTAATAATTAGGATAAAATAGTTCACAAAAACTTATAATATGCGTTGACTTTATAAAATAAGCTGGTATATAATTTAGATACACGCTACGTGTAAGAGAAAATATGTAGCATTGTAAATAAACAAAAAGCATATATGGAGGACGATCATGCAGGAATTTAAACCATTCAAAGAAGGAAAAGTAAGAGAAGTATATGATAATGGGGATAGCCTTATAATGGTTGCAACGGATAGGATTTCCGCTTTTGACAATATTTTAAAGAATGAGATAACAGATAAGGGCGCCATCCTTACACAGATGTCTAAATTCTGGTTTGAATTCACAAAGGATGTAGTTCCAAACCATATGATTTCAGTAGATGCAAAAGATATGCCTGAATTTTTTAGTCAGGATAGATTCAATGGAAACAGTATGATGTGTAAGAAGCTTGAGATGCTTCCTATCGAGTGCATCGTTCGTGGATATATCACGGGAAGCGGATGGGCTAGTTACAAGGAGAATGGTACAGTTTGTGGTATCAAGCTTCCGGAAGGACTTGTTGAGTCAGATAAATTACCTGAGCCTATTTACACACCATCTACAAAGGCTGATCTCGGTGATCATGATGAGAATATCTCATTTGAGCAGTCAGTAGAGGTATTAGAGAAGATCTATCCTGAGAATGGAAGAGAGTATGCAGAGAAGATCCGCGATTATACTATCGCACTTTACAAAAAATGTGCAGAGTATGCGCTTACAAAGGGCATTATCATCGCAGATACAAAGTTTGAGTTTGGTCTTAATGAGCAGAGAGAGGTAGTTCTCGCAGACGAGATGCTTACACCTGACAGCTCACGTTTCTGGCCACTCGAGGGTTACAAACCGGGACAGGGACAGCCTTCTTTTGATAAGCAGTACGTAAGAGACTGGCTTACGTCAAATCCTGACAATGACCTTCTTCTTCCTGATGAGGTTGTTGAGAAAACAGTTGAAAAATACAAAGAGGCGTTTGAGCTTCTTACTGGAAGCAAATTCGGCCGCTAATTAAACGGAGATAATATGAATCAGGAAAAACTTACAAATCAAATAAACATAAATAAAGATGAACACAATAAAGCATTTGATGAGATTCATGAAGAATGTGGTGTGTTCGGTATGTATGACTTTGATGGTGGAGATGTAGCATCGACTATTTATTATGGTCTGTTTGCACTTCAGCATCGTGGTCAGGAGAGTTGTGGTATCGCAGTAAGTGAGACACAGGGACCAAAGGGAAAGGTCACTACATATAAGGGTATGGGCCTTGTGAATGAGGTGTTCACAACCGATATATTAGAGTCTATGAAGGGCGATATCGGAGTGGGACATGTGCGCTATTCTACAGCAGGTTCATCGACACGCGAGAATGCACAGCCACTTGTTCTTAACTATGTAAAGGGTACGCTTGCCATGGCTCACAACGGCAATCTTATCAATGCAAAAGAGCTTCGCAAGGAGCTTGAGTACACAGGTGCTATTTTCCAGACTACTATTGATTCTGAGGTTATAGCTTACCATATTGCACGTGAACGTTTAAACTCAAAAACCGCTGAGGAGGCAGTTAGACGTGCCTGTCAGAAGCTTAAAGGAGCGTATGCACTTGTAGTGGAGAGCCCGAGAAAGCTAATCGCAGCAAGAGATCCGTTTGGTTTTAAGCCTTTATGTATCGGAAAAAGAGACAATGCATATATAGTTACATCAGAGACCTGTGCGCTTGATACAATAGGTGCAGAGTTTGTCAGAGATGTGCTTCCGGGAGAGGTTGTCACCATCACACCTGAAAAGGGCATTGAGTCTGACATGACTATGGCACTTCCGTCAGAAAGAGAAGCCAGATGTGTTTTTGAGTACATCTATTTTGCAAGACCGGACAGCCATATCGACAATGTAAGCGTGTATGGTAGTCGTATCAAGGCAGGCAGATTTCTTGCCATGGATTCACCTGTTGAGGCAGATATAGTAACAGGTGTACCGGAGTCGGGAAATGCTGCAGCGCTAGGATATTCACTTGAGTCGGGCATACCTTATGGGACTGCTTTTGTAAAAAATGGATATGTCGGAAGAACATTCATCAAGCCAAAACAGTCAAGCCGTGAGTCGAGTGTACAGATAAAGCTTAATGTATTAAAAGAAGCTGTAAACGGCAAGAGAGTAATTATGATTGATGATTCCATTGTAAGAGGAACAACATCTGACAGAATTGTCCGCATGTTAAGAGATGCAGGAGCTACAGAGGTGCATGTACGTATCAGTTCACCACCTTTCCTGTGGCCATGTTATTTTGGAACAGATATTCCGGCTCGTGAGCAGCTTATCGCATACAACAGGACAATTGAGGATATCAGACAGATAATAGGGGCGGATTCTCTTGGATATCTAGGGATAGACAGACTTAATGAGATGGTTGAAGGACTCCCTATTTGTACAGGTTGTTTCACTGGCAAATATCCTATGGAACCACCAAAAGACGATATAAGAGGTGAGTATTTCGATAAAGAGATAGATCTTGAGAGAAAGATGTTAAGCCGCTAATAAAAGGAGAAATTTATGAGTACAGATAGATACACAAGCCCTCTTTCTGAGCGTTATGCCAGCAAAGAGATGCAGTATATTTTTTCGCAGGATATGAAGTTTACTACCTGGAGAAAGCTTTGGATCGCGCTTGCAGAGACTGAGATGGAGCTTGGGCTCTCTCAGGATGGCAAGCCTGTTATCACACAGGAGCAGATCGATGAGCTTAAAAGTCATGTGGATGATATCAATTATGACGTGGCAAAGGAGCGTGAAAAGCTCGTGCGTCATGATGTAATGAGTCATGTCTATGCATATGGACAGCAGTGTCCAAAGGCAGCAGGAATCATCCATCTTGGTGCTACATCATGCTATGTCGGTGACAATACAGATATAATTGTCATGAACGAGGCATTAAAGCTTGTTCATAAAAAACTTGTCAGCGTGATCGCTGAGCTTGCTAATTTCGCTGAGAAATACAAAGACCAGCCTACACTTGCATTTACACATTTCCAGCCGGCACAGCCTACTACAGTGGGAAAACGTGCTACATTATGGCTCAATGAGTTTATGATAGATCTTGAGGATCTCGAATATGTGCAGAGCACATTAAAGCTTTTAGGCTCAAAGGGCACTACAGGTACACAGGCCAGCTTCCTTGAACTTTTCGATGGTGATAATGAGACAATCGACAAGATCGATCCTATGATCGCAAAGAAAATGGGCTTTAAAGAGTGCTATCCTGTGTCAGGACAGACATATTCACGTAAGGTAGATACAAGAGTGATCAACGTACTTGCAGGCATCGCAGCATCTGCCACAAAGATGTCAAACGATATCAGATTACTCCAGCACCTTAAAGAGGTAGAAGAGCCATTCGAGAAGAATCAGATCGGTTCATCAGCTATGGCATACAAGAGAAATCCTATGCGTAGCGAGAGAATTGCATCTCTTTCAAGATACGTGCTTGCAGATGTTATGAACCCTGCCATCACATCAGCTACACAGTGGTTTGAGAGAACACTTGATGACTCTGCAAACAAGAGACTTTCAGTACCGGAAGGATTCCTTGCAATCGATGGTATCCTTGATCTTTGCCTTAACGTTGTTGACGGACTTGTAGTATATCAGAAGGTTATCGAGAAACATTTCATGGCTGAGATCCCATTCATGGCTACAGAGAATATCATGATGGATGCGGTAAAGAACGGTGGAAACAGACAGGAACTTCATGAGAAGATCAGACAGCTCTCTATGGAGGCTGGAAAGACAGTCAAAGAAGAGGGCAAGGACAATAACCTTGTAGATCTCATCGCAGCAGATCCAGCATTTGGTCTGACAAAAGAAGATATCGAGAAGAACTTAAAACCAGAGCTTTATGTGGGACGCGCTCCACGTCAGGTAGAGGTTTACCTTCGCGATGTGGTAAGACCTGTACTCGATGCGCATAAGGATGAGCTTGGAGTTACCGCTGAAATCAACGTATAAAAAGATAAAACAAAAGAGTATAGCTGTATAGCTAAAAAGGCTTCGCACTGATATATCCGTAATTAGCCGGAGAGCATACAGTGTGTTCAGAAGAAAAATATAAACTGCCACGGTGTACTATTATGTATAGTAATTATAGAAAGTATAACTTATATAATTACTATCTAAAAATGGGACCGTGGCTGATTTTATATTTTTCTGAGGAATATACTGTGTGCTAGGCCGGCTCTCACAGTTTAAATGTGCGAAGCCTTTTTTAATTTAGATTTATACGCTTGGTCATCATCTCAGGATTGGTAGCCTCTGCTATCGCAACAGGCTTACTGATCACACCTTCTTTATAAAGGTTGAAGATACTCGTATCCATCGCGATCATGTTCTCAGCGGCGGAGGTGTAGATGATGCCATCTATTTGATGTACCTTGCCTTCGCGGATCAGGTTTCGGATAGCAGGGGTAAGTACCATTATCTCGAATACAGGAACCATCTCACCACTTTCAGACGGTAGGAGCTTCTGGCATACAACAGCCTGTAGTACAGATGCAAGCTGGATAGATATCTGATGCTGTTGTGAGGCTGGAAACGCATCTATAATACGATCTATGGTATTTGCTGCGCCTATAGTATGTAATGAGGAGAAAATTAGATGACCGGTCTCAGCTGCAGTAACTGCAGTATTTATTGTCTCATAATCACGCATTTCTCCAAGTAGGATGACATCAGGACTTTGTCTTAAGGCTGCACGCAGTGCGGTAAGATAACTTTCTGTGTCGGTATTTATCTCACGCTGTGAGACTATGGATTTATCATGGCGGTGAAGAAACTCAAGTGGATCCTCGAGAGTTATAATATGTTCTTCTTTTTCATGGTTTATTTTATCAATGATACATGAGAGCGTGGTCGATTTACCACTGCCGGCTGGACCAGTCACGAGCACCATTCCGTTGTTTGTATTTGCCAGATCCATAACAGCCTGTGGGATACGCAGATCACTAGGCTTTGGTAAGGTGAATGAGATAACTCTGATCACTGCTGAGTAAGAACCACGCTGTTTAAATGTACTTACCCTGTAACGTGATATGCCTGGTATTGCAAAGGAAAAATCATCATCACCGGTCTCTTCAAAGTGGGAAATATCTCTTTCGGCAAGTGCATAAACGGCAGTTACAAATTCAAATGTCTCCTTAGGTACCATTTTTATTTCATTAAGACATTCCATGACACCTTTTGATTTGTATGTGAGAGGACGGCCAGCTACGATGAAAATATCTGATGCTCCGTTATCAGTCGCTTCCTTTAAAATCTTTTTTACATCCATTTTAGTTTCCTCCAATTAAGTTTAATGTATCGTCTTCACTAAAAGACGTGTCTGTATTCAATTTCCATTCATTTATTTTATAGAAAGCATCATACTTGTGAGTGGGGTAGTTGATGCCAAGAGTTACCGTAAGAGTCTGAGTGTCAGTTACTTCTTTAGTTATTGTAAAAGTTACGATGTCAGAATTTTCAGTATCATCTGTGAACTCTGCATAGCCATCATCAGATGAAAGCGCACTGTAGACTGTATCAAAGTAAGTTGCTTTATCGGAACTTGCCTGATAGGATGCTAAAAGCATGGTATCTATCTGCGATATTTCATCTTTTACTTCTTCACAAGCTATGTAGTAGGCGCTACTGTTATCTGCGACACGCTTGCTTAGTTTATAGTCAGAATTGGCTGTCACAAAGGCTAGTGCTGAGAATGTTACAATGCATATCATCGTAAAAGCAAGCAGAATGGTTGAAAATCCAAAGTTGGAAAACTGATGTTGTCTTTTCATTGGTCGTTCACCATCCTTCCTTCAGGAGTCAGAGGCGTGTAGCTACATGCAGTTATGCTATAAACTTCTCTATTATCAGTAGAAAGAAATTGTATATTGGCTTTATGCATACCTAAATTGCTTTGTGATTGGCAAGTGACTATAATCTTGTATACCAAATCATCTTTATCGCACGAATTGTATTGTGCGTCAAGGTAAATAAAAAGAGTTTCATCAGCACATATAGAACCTGGATACATGGAAGATATTGTATCAAGGCTGCCATCTTCCTGTTCATAAATGGAAGCTACATTGCTGCATGTATTTACTGCCTCATGTAGCATACTGGTTTGTCCTGTTAATGTATGAGTTTTGATAAAAAACAGCAGTCCAACGATGAGAAGCGCAGAAAAAAGCAATATATTTATCGTTATTTCCAACAGAAGTATTCTATTTCTTGAATGTTCAAATTTCTTCATTTTCATAAATTAGCATAATTTCCTATAACTGTACCTTGAAAAAAGTTTGTTTTAATTTGTTACTGTGTTGTATTTACTTAAAAAATCATCACATAGAATTGACAGAAAGATATATATCTGTCGTGCTACCCCATGTATCTGTGATAGTTGCACAGATAAGTCGGTCGGTAGCTTTTGATAACTTAAAGCCGGATAGCTCTATTATCTGCTGCCCGGTGTCTAGACTGTAGGAAGAACCATCCTGTACGTATAATTCCATCAAATAGTCATCATAATAATATATATAAGTATAATAAACTACTCCGTTTAACTTGCTTTGAAGGGCAAGGACATCGATACCTTCGATATTATTTATGGATATTGATGCATGACTGTCATTTTGACGGACTTTTTCTCGAAGATATGAGGTGGCTGTGCGTACTTCGTAATTGTAGTTCATACTGTCTGCTGTTGACTGGTACTGTCTGACACCTATCATCACGAGTAAAAAGGCAGTCAGTGAAAAAAGAAAGAACAGTAACATGACAAATATGCTATCCATTCTGCGTGAAGCGGTGCGTATTTTGAACATATCATTTCCTCTCTATAATAGTTACATCTGGACGTAGATTCGAGCCGATGTAATTGTAATCGATAAAGTAGTAGTTGTTGTTATATGTAAGACCATAATGGTCTATTAGATATTGCAGATCTGGGGGGTATGTTCCCTCAAGGGCATAACATTGAGTAATGCTGCGTGTTAGCGCACGTTCAAGAGCCGATCTGCTACGTGCAGTATTGTCTGTAGTGAGTTTTGATGAAAAAAGTGCAAAAAAGATTATACATATCACCAGCAGCAACAGTGGTAAAAATCTAAATATGTTGTTTTTTTCTTGTTTTACAGAAAATAACATGTTATGCCTCCGTATTATCCTATGCTTGAGATGATTCCAAGCAGTGGAAGTAAAAATGATATAAGTATAAATCCGATAAATACACAAAGTAATATTACAAGTGCAGGTTCAATTGTGGCTATGTATTTTGATAATTTTGAATCAGTATCATCCTCGTAGGCGATACAAATGTGCTTCATAACTTCATCCATTGAACCTGTTTTATTTCCGATAGCTATCCAACTGGAATAAAGCTTTGAAAAAATACCTGAATGAAGCAAAGCTTCAGAAAATGTCTCACCTTGCGATATGTTCTCGCGGCATATATTGATCTTTTTATCAAGATGCGGATTGTTGACAAGCGACTGAGCCAGATCAAGTCCGTGGTCTGTATCAAGGCCGCTTGACAGTGCAAGGAACATACAGTTTGCAAATCGGCTTGAAGCGATAGACATTGAAAGAGCGGATTTCTTGAGTAAATTTCTGCCAGTATTTGTCTTAAAAAAGATGAAAAGTATAATTGCTACTAAAGCGATTACACTTATTATCACAAGCATATATCTGTTAATATATTCGCTTAATTTCATAAAAACAGCAGCAGTTCCGGTAAGTTCGCTTCCAAGCTCTGTATATATCTGTGAAAAAACAGGCAGTACCCTGGCAATCATAATAAAAACAACGGCAATCATGACGACAGAGAGTACAAGGGGATATGCGACAGCGCTTTTTATACCAGACTGTATTTCTTCTTCACGGTCATAATATGTGGAAAGAGAAGCAAGAACCTCATCAAGGCGTCCCGTTTCCTCCCCGAGCTGTATCATATTTATCATATATTCAGGGAAACAACCGGTATCCTTTATCGCACTGTGCAGCGTGCATCCTACTTCCATAGGTCTATATATTTGTTCTAACAGAGCATGTGTCTGCTCATCTGGAGCTTCATCGCAGAGTATGGAAACACCATAGTATGTCGGCAGTCCGGCAGTTATTATAAGAGACATCTGCTGACAGAAGGCAGAAAGCTCGGCATTGCTTAATATTTTGGTTTTTCTAGACATATAAGTCCTCCTAATATACATATTTGGTAATATAATCGCTGTCTTTGGCTATGAAATCTTCCGGTGAATCACTGGTGGATGCAAATGTGGGATCAAGCATATTCCAGGTAGAGCCGTTAAATTCAATGATGCCGTTGATCCAGCCTACATCATTTATGTAGGTACTTATCCACGCATGATATTCTTCCCCAGCATATCCGACCTCTAGCCTGGTTGGAATATCCTGTGTGCGGAGCATCGTAGCCATGACTGAGGCATAATCAAAGCAGATACCGGTATTTTCTTTAAATACCTTGTCAATGTCAGGAAGATATCCACTTTTGACATTGGCTGCTTTGTCATAGTCGTATTTGAAGTTTGAAATGATATAGTTGTAAACACTTTCCACGACTTCAGTATCGCTGCTACAGTAATATGCCAGCTCACTTCCTTTTTCGACGGCGAGAGAATCAGCATTAAAATTCACATATTGGTTTGGATATAAATATGGACCAAATTCATCGGAGATCGAAACCTGTATATTCTGTGAAAGGATGGAAGCATATTGTGTTCCTTCAACGTTTTCAAATACAGACACATTATAAGAACCGCTCTGCGCTACAAGTGGAAAAACTTCCTGACCTCCGTGAAGATCGAATGTGTATGTGACGCTGTCAGGACCTGTTATCTGAAGCTTGACCTTGTCGTTTGTACCGTGATAATCCACTATGATATAGCCCAAAGCACTGTTTGAGGCATCTATAGTAGCGGCATCGCATGTATAACATTCAGTTCCATCTGCAGATGGGACAAGTACTTTGGGTGTGCTATCCCATGTCCCTTTTTCGGTGGATTTTTCTGAAGACGCTTTTTTTGATCCGCTAGAAGCAGAACCGCTGGAAGAGTTACCGCATGCACAAAGGAAAAGGCATGATAATAATATGAGTGGAAGTGCAACTTTTTTTAGTAAGCACTTCATAAAATTCTCCTGTTTGTTATTGCAATTTATCATTATTATAATGTATTTTCTTGTAAAATGGAATGGAAAAATGTATAATACTGGTGGTATAGTTTGAAAATATTATAAGGAAGGAAAAACAAATGAAGAAATTTTTAAAAGAATTCAAAACTTTTATCAGCAGAGGAAATGTCATGGATATGGCAGTTGGTATCATTATCGGAGGTGCATTTACAAGCATTGTAACATCTTTGGTAAATGATATTATCAATCCGATACTCGGAATTTTTGGCGGTATGAATTTTGATCAGCTCTCTGTAAAACTTTTCGGAGAAGCCACGCTTAGTTATGGAAAGTTCCTTACTGCTGTTGTTAATTTTCTCATCATGGCACTAATAGTATTTTGCATAGTAAAGGCAATGAATACTGCAAGTGAGAAGCTTGGCCGCAAAGAGGAAGAAGAGGCGCCTGATACAAAAGAGTGTCCATACTGTAAAAGCAAAATTGCATTGGCAGCTACAAGATGCCCACAGTGTACATCTGTACTTGACTCAGCCCAGGAAAAGTAGTATAGTATTGCTGTTGTTAGTTTAGAATTTTAGGAGGTTGCATCGTGACAATTTTAAAAACTGTTTTATCAATAGCATTTATAATCGTCAGTGTTATTATTACTATAGTCATTCTTTTCCAGGAGGGTAAGTCAGCAGGGCTTGGAACTATTGCTGGAGTTGCAGATACATATTGGGGCAAGAACAAAGGACGTTCAAAAGAGGGACGTCTTGTAAAGGCAACGGTAGCATGTGTTGTTCTTTACTTTATATTGTCTATAGTTTTAAATCTGGGAATATGGTAATTATTAAGGCTGTCGAGTTGATCGGCAGCTTTTTAATTTATAGGAAATTCCTTCTTATAAAATAAAAACGCTCCGCGTGGATCGCACTGTTATCTGCTCACGCGCTAAAGAGCGCGTCATGTGCATACTTCATTTTATATGAGAAATTATCAGGAGAAAAACATGAACAATATATATGAAAAACGTAAAAAAATGGTGTACGACTTCATGTGCGATGACATGTATGTCCCTATGAAGATAAAAGAGCTGTGCATTGTATTAGGGGTAAAAAAAGAAGACAGACCACAGCTTGAACAGATACTTTTAGATCTGCAGGAAGAGGGAAGGATCACATTATCAAAGCGCGGAAAGTATTCAAAGGCGCAGATTAAGAAAACCGTAGGAACATTTACGGCACATCAGAGAGGATTCGGATTTGTCACAGTAGAGGGAGAACCGGACGATATTTTTATTCCGGCAGAATACGTAAACGGAGCAATGCATATGGATACCGTGGAGATCACGATATCTCCGGTCACTACAGGAAAACGAAAAGAGGGCAAGGTTGTTTCTATAATAGAGCGTGGCATGAAGCAGATAGTATGCACATATGAAGCCAGTGAGAACTTTGGTTTTGCCATACCTGACAATACCCGGTTTGGCACGGATATATTTATCCCAAAAGAACGTTCAAAGGGTGCTAAGTCGGGGCATAAAGTGGTAGTGGAGATCACAAGCTATGGCAAAAAAGGCAGAAAGCCTGAGGGAAAAGTTGTAGAGATAATAGGACATATAGATGATCCGGGAACGGATATTCTTTCTATAGTTAAAGCATACGATCTGCCGGTGGATTTTTCAGAAAAGATCATGCGTCAGGTGGAAAATGTGGCAAAGGATGTCACACCGGCTGATATGGCGGGCAGGATGGATCTTCGGGACTGGATGATGGTCACAATAGACGGAGAGGATGCAAAGGATCTCGATGATGCGGTATCGCTTTTTATGGATGGCGATAATTATGTGCTTGGAGTACATATTGCAGATGTGTCAAACTATGTGCAGGAACACAGTGCGCTCGATGTGGAGGCTTTAAAGCGCGGCACATCAGTGTATCTTGTGGATCGTGTTATTCCTATGCTTCCGAAAGAACTCTCAAACGGCATATGTTCACTCAATGAGCAACAGGACAGACTAACCTTAAGCTGTATCATGACTATTAATCCAAAGGGAGAGGTTATAGATCATAAAATAGCCGAGACTGTCATAAAGACAAACCGAAGAATGACTTATACTAATGTAAAAAAGATTCTTGTGGATAAGGATGAGGCAGTAATAGAAGAATACAGAGAACTTGTCTCTATGTTTGAGCAGATGCAGACTCTTGCAAAAATACTTCGCAAAAAGCGTATGAAGCGTGGCTCTATAGATTTTGACTTCCCGGAGACCAAGGTTATATTAGATGATAAAGGTCATCCTGTTGAGATCAAGCCATATGACAGAAACGTGGCAACAAAGATCATAGAGGATTTTATGCTTATAGCAAATGAGACAGTCGCAGAGGATTATTTCTGGCAGGAGATCCCTTTTGTATACAGAACACATGATAAGCCTGATAGTAAAAAAATCAGCAAACTTTCCGCATTTATAAACAACTTTGGATATACATTGCATATAGGTGCAGATGAAGTACACCCAAAAGAGCTGCAAAAGCTTCTTATGAAGGTAGATGGAACTGATGAAGAACCTCTTATTAGCAGACTTACATTGCGTTCTATGAAACAGGCCCGTTATACGACTGTATGTACAGGACATTTTGGACTGGCTGCAAATTACTACTGTCATTTTACATCACCTATCAGAAGATACCCTGATCTTCAGATACACCGCATAATAAAAGAAAATCTACGCGGCCGCATGAATGAAAAAAGACGTGAGCACTATGAGGCTATACTTGATGGTGTGGCAAAACAGGCGAGCGAGACAGAGCGAAGAGCGGAAGAAGCAGAGCGCGAGACCATAAAGCTCAAGAAATGTGAGTACATGGAGAACCATATCGGTGAAGTATTTGAAGGCGTCATATCAGGAGTGACAGAGTGGGGATTTTTCGTGGAACTGTCTAATACGATAGAGGGACTTGTGAAAGTTACAGATTTAACAGACGATTTTTATGAATTTTACGAGGATACCTATGAACTTGTGGGAAATGCCTCCAATCGCAGATACAAGCTTGGACAGAAAGTAAACGTCGTGGTGGACAGCACAGACAGGATTATGCGCACCATAGATTTTAAACTTGCGGATGCATGATAATAAACTTTGAACCAGTGGTTTACAATATTTTGAAGATTTGATATTGTGAACCGCTGTAAAATGTGTTAGTATTGTAAAGCAGTTGAGGGAAAGGAGATACCGACATGGCAAAGGTTGCAAAAAAACTCATAGCCAATAACAAAAAAGTCTATCATGACTATTTTCTGATAGAAAAATATGAAGCCGGTATTTCACTTGCCGGTACAGAAGTAAAGTCACTTCGCATGGGAAAGGGCAGTATAAAGGAAAGCTTCATCCGCATCGAAAATGGCGAGATGATACTTTACGGTATGCATATTACCCCATACGAAAAGGGCAATATCTTCAACAAAGATCCACTCAGACCTAAGAAGCTTCTACTTCACAAAAAGGAAATTGAGAAGCTTTCATCAAAGATGAAGGAAAAAGGATTTACCATCGTGCCGGTAGAAGTTTACTTCAAAGGTAGTCTCGTGAAGGTCGAGATAGCACTTGCAAGAGGGAAGAAACTTTATGATAAGAGGGCTGACATTGCAAAGAAAGACCAGAAACGTGAGGCACAGAGAGATTTCAAAATCAGAAATCTTGGATAATTGAATAAGGGCTAGTAAAGGTTTCGACGGGGTACCTGAAGCTGGAGAAGCGAGTCGTATGGCGATGCGTTAAATGGCCAAATTAAAATTAAACGCTGAAGATAATTTAGCATACGCTGCCTAGTTGCAGCAGTCTGACCTAGAGCACTCACACTTTAGGATCCAGGCTTCGACCATGTGAGAAACGACTTATGTAAAGCTTTGAGCATATGGGCGTATCATGAAGCTACTAAAACTGCAAGGGTGTTTGTTCTCGTGCAGCAGAGGGAATGTCAAATGACAAACTACACTCGTAGAAGGACAGGGGATTGTATTTCGGACACGGGTTCGACTCCCGTCTAGTCCACTAAAGGCAGATTTTCATAATCTGCCTTTTTCTTTGAAATGCCGTTAAATAAAGGCTTCCGCATATGTGATATGCTACCATCATACAGGACAATGAAATATAAAAGTCCTATATGGGGGTATTTTCATGTCCAGAAAAAGTAAAATAGATCC
>CAVICC010000060.1:15176-16307 GCA_963641405.1 bacterium
CTTTTAAATTGGATTCAGGTGTATAATTCAGGTGGAATATTAAAAACATCCACCGGAGGTGCTTACATGAAAAAGGCAAAATCAACTACCCTTGATGAAAGATTAAAAATAGTTACAGAATATCTGGCAAATGACAAGAATTATGGGGCAATGGCACTGAAATACCAATGTCCCTATCAACAGGTTTATAACTGGGTAAAACGCTATGAAGAAATGGGAAGTAAAGGTCTGGAAGACCGCCGTGGTAGACGAGTCGAATCATTACCAAGTCGTACACCTGAGGAAGAATTACGTGATATAATTGCTGAACTCGAAAGAAAAAATCTTGATTTACAAATGTAAAATGATTTGTTAAAAAAGTTAGAGAACTAAGGCTGTTTTTTCTATAAAAATGAGTTCGATTTGGTAAAAAAGAAAATATTTGCAACACAAAAACACTGGTAAATAGCGGTTTGTAAGCACTTTGAAAAATAAATTGCAAAAAAAATGTAAAAATAGTGTTGACAAGAATGGAATGGGATGATAATATATCCAAGTCGCTTCGAGAGAGCTATAAAAAGAAGCAACAAATAACAGCATATCGGGGTGTGGCTCAGCTTGGCTAGAGCGCCTGGTTTGGGACCAGGAGGTCGCAGGTTCGAATCCTGTCACCCCGACTCCGCGGGTGTAGTTCAATGGTAGAACACCAGCCTTCCAAGCTGGATACGTGGGTTCGATTCCCATCACCCGCTCTCGTGCAGAGGTATCGAAGTGGTCATAACGAGGCGGTCTTGAAAACCGTTTGTCCGCAAGGGCGCGTGGGTTCGAATCCCACCCTCTGCGCTTTATATAGGGCTATCGCCAAATGGTAAGGCAACGGACTCTGACTCCGTCATTTCAAGGTTCGAATCCTTGTAGCCCTGCTTGATAAAAAAACTTAAAAAGTAGTTGACAAACACTTGAGAGTTTGATATCATATATAAGTTGTCGCGAGATGAAAGAGTTTAAAAGCTCTGAAAAATAAAACAGAAAGTTCTTGACGAGATGAACTGATTGTGATAAAATGGTAGAGCTGGTTACAGCGACAAAGACAGAGAACATTGATAACTGAACAGTGAGAAACCTTGAAAGATTTTGAGAATCAATCAGAAC
>CAVICC010000061.1:0-16066 GCA_963641405.1 bacterium
AGATTGATATTACAATGCCTAAAATTATAACTCCTAAATAATACTTTTCAGTATATCCGGCATATATATACACATAAGCCTGCCCGTCAGCAAAATTTACCGGTAGTTTATATTTGCCAATTTTTCTACAATCATACATTTTTTTCGCTGATACAATAAATTTATCTACATTCAATTTACTGTATACAGTTTCTCCATTTTTTTCTATACTGCAAAACAAAACACAATGATAATCCATCCATTCATCATATTCCGATATATCTGATGTGGCTATATTATTCCGAGACACATACTGTTGAAATTCCTGAACATATGGCAACTCATAATTATAAATATATTGTGATTTGTAAAAATAATGATCAAGTCCATTTGTTCCCATATAATATATGCCATAAAATATACCGCCAGATAATAGAACTTCCATAAGGATAATCTTAACTACCTTTACACTTTTAAAATCACTTTTCAAATTGGTATCCCTTTCCCCATATAGTTTCTATAACCGCACGATTACATATTTCATCAAATTTATTTCTTATATTTTTTATATGTACCATAACTGTATTTCCCGAATTATATGTATATAATTCTTCCCAAACGTTTGAATAGATTATCTCAAGTGTATATATTCTATTAGGATGTTCTGCAAGCAATTTAATTATTTCATACTCTTTTCGTGTAAATTTAACACTTATGCCATTCACTTCTACTCTATTCTTATTTGCGTATATCCTTATATCGTTTCTGTCTATATATTCATTTCCGGCATTTTCATCAGTTATTTCTCTATCATATACATTTCTACGCCTTATTAATGCCTTAACCCTCGAAATAAGTTCCATATTAGAAAACGGCTTCACAAGATAATCATCGCCACCAACTTCAAAGCCTTGCATTATATCTATTTCTGATGATTTTGCAGTAAGAAATAAAATTGGTACACTTGATTCTTCCCTTATTTTTTTGCAGGCATCAATACCTGATAACAAAGGCATTATTATATCCATAATAACCAAGCTGTATGATTCATCAAATTTCTTTAAACCGTCCATCCCATTTACAGCAATATCAACATAATATCCCTGTAATTCCAATAATGTCTTTACTCCATTACGAATTGTTTCATCATCCTCGACCATTAATATCTTGTACATCTTATATCCTCAACTTTACTTAAATTCAGTAATAAAATTCATATATACTTATAAAAAACAGTTATCCCTCATTATTCAAATACCCATATATCTGATCATATGTCACCAGCGACACATTTCCCATTTTTCCGGCTTCCTCAACACACCCTTGGGTAAATCCTTTTTTTGCGAATAAGAACAAATGGACATTCTCATATCTAAATAATCTGCTTCTCTTTTTCAGCTTTTCGAGTACTTTGACATCCACATTTTCATTTATCCACTTACATTCTCCAAACAATGCAGTGCTTTTATCCTGATCACCCATTATATCAATTTCTGTCTGCATTCGTTCTTGTGGATCTGTTCCCCACCATCGTCCAAGATCGTTAAATTCCACAGGTGCTTCTCCATTAAGCAGTAATTTCCACAGATACTGCATACATATTTCTTCAAATACCCTGCCCATATAATCTGACAGATTTGGAGCAATTCTTTTATACGCAAGTTCTGTTGCCCCTCTGCTAATGATAGAATTATTATCGGGTATAAACCGATACCAGAATTTAAACATATTATCGGCTATCATATATATTGATTTTCTGGACTCTTTTTCGCCATATGGAGTCTCTTTCCGTATTAAGCCAAGATTGATCAGATTTTTCATATACTGTGAGCATACACTTGTTGTTTCGCCTATCTTGGTTGCGATTTCCGACATACGCGAACTGCCTGTTGCTACTGCCGTTATTATTGCATTGTATACGGCAGGTTCACGTACTTCCTGCTTTAACAGATTTTCAGGTTCTTCAAAGATTGATGATGCCGGATTGAGGAACACATTTTTTATATTATCCTCTACACTTATGCTGTCATTCATCTGTAAAAGATACTGTGGAGTACCGCCAACAATACCATATATCAGAGCCATATCTTCTGCTGAAAATCCGTTGAAATATTTGCAGCTATCCTCAAAATCAAACGGAAGTATCTTCATCTGAGCGGTTCTCCTGCCATACAAAGGTGCCTTATATGCCAGCACATTATCTTCCATGTAAGACATAGATGAACCACATAGTATAAGCATCATTTTAGAATTATCTTTATTTTTATCAATAAGCATCTGCAAAGTTGAAGCCATACTTTTCGAGGCTTTTGCCACATATGGATACTCGTCTATGACAAGCACCAGTCTTTCATTTTCACATAATTTAAATACATATTCTATTGCAGCCTGAAATGACACAAACGAAGTCCCCGACATGATCCCTGAACTATATTCCATGATTGCCTGACTAAAGTTCTCCAGATTCTGCTTTTCGTTGCTCTCTACTCCCATAAAATATATTGCTTTTTTGTCCTGTATAAAATGGCTTATGAGAGCTGTCTTACCCACTCTGCGTCTGCCGTAGATCACAGCAAATTCAAATTTATCCGAATTATATAATCTGTTTAAAGTTGCAAGTTCTTTCTCTCTTCCTATAAACATAGCTCTTCTCCCTCCATTTCTATACATCATATTTTATTACTCATATATATTTTAGTCAATCGTAAATTAGTTAATCGTAAATAACCAAATCGTAAATGACTAAATATTTATAGCGCAAATTTCCGTATACAAAAAGACAGCCTCCCCGATCACCACCGGTTCAGCCGTCTTTTACAATTCAATGTTATACTTTTTTATTTATACCCTGTACTTTATAATATGCCACGCATTTACTGCTGTGCGAGTACTTCCTGTACCTCAGCCTCTGTAGTGCATGCCATTACCTTGTCTGCCAGAGCCTTGCAGTCTGCAATATTGCTGTATGCGATAGTCTTTCTAGTCTTAAGTACGCTTGTTGCACTCACTGAGAACTCGTCGAGTCCGAATGCAAGTAAGAGTGGGATAAGCTTTGGATCTGCTGCTGCCTCTCCACACATACCTACCATGATGCCCTCTTTCTTGCCGCACTCGATGATACGCTTGATCGCGCGAAGCACTGCCGGATTGAAAGCTGAGTAAAGGTATGCTACCTTTGAGTTTCCACGGTCTACTGCCATAGTGTAGCCTGTCAGGTCGTTTGTTCCGATACTGAAGAAGGCTGCCTCTTTTGCGAGCACATCTGCCATCATGCAGGCTGCCGGTGTCTCCATCATGATACCGATCTCAAGGTTTTTATTGTATACAACGCCCTCTGCATCAAGCTCTTTCATGATGTCAGCTACCATTGCCTTTACGCTGCGAAGCTCATCCACGCCTGTTACAAGCGGAACCATGATCTTGATCTTACCGAATGCACTGGCTCTTACGAGCGCACGAAGCTGTGTATTGTAAATGTCTGTTCTCTGGAGACAAAATCTGATAGCTCTGTATCCGAGGAATGGATTGTCCTCTTTCTCAAGTCCGAGATATGGGATCTCCTTGTCTCCTCCGATATCAAGTGTACGGATGATGACAGGCTTGCCGTTCATAGTCTCTGCTACAGATTTGTATGCCTCAAACTGCTCTTCCTCTGTAGGAAGTGTGTCTCTGTCCATGAAGAGGAACTCTGTACGGAAAAGTCCGATTCCCTCTCCATCGCACTCTACCGCTTTTTTAGCGTCCTCAGGCTTTCCGATATTGCATACAAGCTCTACCTTTGTACCGTCTGCCGATACTGTAGGAACTCCTGCAAATTTCTTTAAGAGTGCTTTTTCTTTTTTGTATTCCTCAAGCATCTGCTCGAATTTCTTCTCTGTCTCAGCATCAGGATTTACGATAGCCTCTCCGCTTGTTCCGTCGAGTACTACCCTGTCTCCGTTTTTGACTGCTGAGCAGATTCCATCGATGCTTAATACTGCCGGTATCTCCATGGCTCTTGCAAGAATTGCTGAGTGGGATGTTCTTCCGCCCACCTCCGTGAGTATTCCTGCGATATTCTCTGCCACAATTCCTGCTGTCATGGATGGTGTAAGATCATGAGCTACGAGCACTGTTCCTGCCGGAGCTGCTGAGATATCGTAATCCTCGATACCGAGAAGAATTTTTAAAATTCTTGTCTTGATATCCCTGAAATCTGTTGCTCTCTGCTGCAAAAGCTCATCAGGTATCTGTGCAAATATCTCTGCTGTCTGCTCAAGCACCTGATCAAGTGCCTTTTCTGCTGTGATCTTTGAACTGATTATAAGAGCTGTGATCTGCTCCTCTATTGTAGGGTCCTGAAGGAGCTGTATATGTCCACGAAGGATATCTGCGTCCTTTGCGCCTACTGTTTTTTCCATTCTGTCAGCCATGGCATTTGTATCGTTTACAAATTTCTCGATGGCTCCCTGAAGACGGGCGATCTCTGCGTCTGCGTCTGTAATTGTCTTATTCTCTATCACTATCTGATGCTCTTCGATAATGACTACATTTCCGATTCCTATTCCTTCTGATCCGGCAATTCCTTTATACATCTCACACCTCCGACTTTTACTGATTAATCTCCGAAGTTCTCAGCCTCAAGCTCTACCATCTTTGCGAGTGCTGCTTCCTCGTCAGCTCCCTCACACTCGAATGTGATCTCTGCATCTTTCTTGATGCATGCTGCGATGATGTTTACAAGGCTCTTTGCGTTGATTCTCTTATCTCCGAATACGATTGTTACGTCTGAATCGAACTTTCCAGCCTCTCTTGCGATAACTCCTGCCGGTCTCATGTGAAGTCCCTCTGCTGCTTTTACTACCATTGATTTGCTTACCATAGTTTTTTCCTCCTGATTTTAAAAAATTTGTTTAATTTATTATGCCCACACATATGATTCATATGTCTGTTGCTTTCTATGGTCTTATTGTAAAATGGCGCAAAGCTTTTTTCAATATCCCCCAAAATGCAAAATTGCACCAGACTTGGTGCAATTTTCTATCAACTACTTAAATTCTTTACTCGAAACCAGCACTATCACCAGCCAAGTTCCCGCCTGATAGCTGCATTCAGCTCATGCGGTGTCTTTGCCGCGCGAAGGCGTTCTCTTGCGCCATGCTCATTTAAGAGCTTTGTAAAATCATGGAAAAACGCCTTTGTAGTATTTACGCTGTCAAAGTTGATCGCAAGCATAAAAATCATATCCGCCATTCGCTCTCCCCACTCTATCGGCTGTTCAAGCCGCACAACAAGTATCTGGCATCTGTTTACGTGCTCAGGCTTTCCATGAGGGATGGCTATATTGCAGCCGACCGCGGTAGCCTCGACTTTTTCCCTCTCGAGCACATCCTGCGCAAACTCACTCTGCACACAGCCCTTGTCTATCAGTATCTGGCAGGCGCGCTTTATCACAGCCTTGCGATTTTTGACCTTTTTCTCAAATATGATGAACTCGTCCGACAGCATACGTGAGAACTCACTTACCTCCGCACTCTGCCCTGTCATAAGCTCAAAGCACTTGTTTCTGATGTTTTTCTCATCCTGCGCACTGATAAGTGGAGAAACATGCAAAAATCTCTGATCGTTGTGGATATCTCCGTCCACATTTATCGTGCAGAGTATCAGATCGCAGTCATACTCATCTATGTGATCTATGCGGTCTGAGGACAGGATGCTTACTATTTTTACATCCGGCACTCTGTTTTCTAACTTTCCAGCTATGATATTTCCGGTGGCAAAACCTGCAGAGCCTATCAGTATAGCGCGCACAGTCATCGGATTTCTGTGCAATGCGCCTCCTACCTGAAGTGCGATAAAGGCTATCTCATCCTCACTCGGCACAGCCCCTGTATACTTCTCGTAGTATCTGGATACGGTAAAACATACCGTAAACAGGCTGCCGTAGGACTGCGTGATCTCTTCGAGAAACGGATTGTCTATCTCTATTCCATAGCGTGTCCTCGCTATCGATCCCGGCAGGAAACTTCGCATACTCTCGCGCAGCAGCTCATTGTCTATGAGATTTGACGCGAGCAGATTTGATAAGTATACGACCATCTCCTCCTCGATGGTGGCAACATCCTCACAACCTTCCATCATGCGGTTCTGCCCCTCCGTGCAGGAAAACAGCATAGCCAGATATGATTTTTCCTGTTCCGGGATCACAATATGATAATGCGACTCTATATAGCCTGCTGCCGCATTTCCCATGCGCACATGCTGTGGCGCGATATGCGTCATATCTATCTCATCTTTTTCCAGCTCTTTTTCCACATCTATCCTGAAAAGCGCGATAGATATGTACTCTGCAAGCATCTGAAACGTGTAATCCGTAAATATGATGTCTTCCTGTTTTTCAACCTTGTGGATCGCTTCTATTGCCATATTCAGATTGACACTTCGGAAATTATTTGCGACCACTTCTGCTGCCCTGCGGCTTAGTCTGTGGTCATCACTTTTGATGATCTGCTTGTCGCTGATCGGGTATCTGCAAAAATGCCTGAGAGCTTTTCTTACATCAAATTCGCTTCCTGTAGCATATATGCCGTAACCCGCCATTTTGTGTATATGTACTCCAAAAAGCTCCATCTCCGAACTCAAATCATTGATATCATCCATGATGACATTTTTGCTGACGTTTAACTCCTCCGAAAAAAGTGCATATGTATATGTATCCCAGCCGCTAAGCAGGATATATGCGATATAGTTCATCCTCTGCTTCTGCGACATTGCCGCAGACTGCCGCCCTGCAATATCCAGTATCTTTCCTATCTGGGCATCTGTAAAATCAGGCTTAAAGCCCTTACCCGGCTTCCGGTCGAGCTGCATGGAATTTTGCTCACAAAAATCAGCCACTTCCTTGAGATATGTCTTTACACTACGCTCTGACATACCGGTGGAGGCAGCAAGATTTTTGGCTGTTACCAGCTCATGGTTGTGTTCTGCTAATTTTTCGATTATCAGTATTCCTTTTTCCGAAAGCATAAATCAACGATCTCCTGATCAAACGTATTTTAAAAGCTCTGCCGGATGGTCTATAAACTGCGTAGCACCGTGCTCCTTCAAAAATTCCTCATCACGAAATCCCCATGTGACAGATATGCACTTGAGTCCTGAGTTTTTCGCTGTTGCGATATCCACATCGGAGTCACCGACATATATCGCCTCATCCTGTGTTACTCCAAGCTCTCTTAAAGCTTTTTGTACCATATCAGGAGCAGGTTTTTTGCGCACACCTTCCTCCTCCATCTCACCGATGGCAGCTGTCATGTAATCATTGAAATAAAGCTTATCCAGTGATTTTACAGCAAAATCTATCTTGTTGGATACGATCGCCATTTTGATGCCACGCACCTTAAGTTCTTCGAGCAGATCCATGATGCCATCGTATGGCGACGTATTGTCATTGCAATGTGCATCATAGTATTCCTTAAACAATGCAAAAGTCTCCTCGAACTGCGGATTCTCTGCACCATCCGGCACTGCGCGCTCCATCAGAAGCCTTACTCCGTTTCCCACAAATCTGCGTATCTCATCGAGCGTTCGCTCCGGCATGCCATTTTTTCTAAGTGCATAATTTACTGCATTTTTTAAATCCTCAAGTGTATAGAGGAGAGTTCCATCAAGGTCAAATACCACTGCTTTTTTTTTCATCATATATACCTCTTTTCCATTGTCATTTATTCAGGTGTGTAAAAAGTCTTTCTTCTAAAAATGTCTTGATTGCTGAATCAGACGGACGTTTCTGCGTTCCATCGCTGCTATATTGAAGACGCGGTGTTACACCGTTCTCATCGCAGAAAACTCTGTAGCTATCCATGAGCAGATCCATCGGAATAAATCCACCAGCCTTGTAATAATGTCCTCCACCTGAACCTATGCCACTACAAACTTCCTGTGCCATCTCGCTCGCGCTTACCTCTTTTATGCAGCTTCGAAACGATAATTTTATCCCATCCTTGAGTACAGAAAATACCATACATATATCGATCACATCCACTTCCAGCACAAAATCGCTGATTATACCGAGCACATTAGGATCACAGGCTCCGGCTTTCACAACTGCCAGATGGTGTTCTTCTATATAGTCTCTTCCAAGAAGCGCCGTTCCTGCTATATCCAGATCGTCAAGTGACATATTTGCATTGCGAAATTTTGCCACTATTGCATTATCAAAATCTGCCTCATCGCGCAAGTCACGATCCAGTGAATGTGTTATCTCTGAAAACTCGCCTGTATCCGTGTAAAGTCCATAATACAGCGCTGTTACCAGTTTCCTGTTTATTTTTATTCCTTCCTGCCGCAGCATATCCCACACGATCGTTGAGCATGAACCCATATAGCTCATGACACGGTTCATCGGTGGCAGTTCTCCCGACACTCTGTGATGATCGATAACAGCAGTATTTTGTGCTTTAAAAAGTGTCACATTTCCACCACCATACTGACAGTCAACGGTCACAATCATCTGCGGATTGTCTAGAAAATCCACATGCTCGATTGGGATACCAAGGCTGTCTATCATAAGCACAAGGTTGCTCTTGTGTATGATATTTCTGCCACCGTATACAAACCGCGGATTTTTTCCGTTTATACGCAGATATTCGTACACTCCAAAACCACTTGCAAGTGCATCCGCATCCGGATTGTCGTGACATTGCACGATTATGTCATCAAATTGTAGTAGATCGCTAAGTTTCATTATCTATCTCCCTGAATATAATTAATTCGTCCTCTCATGTTTAGCAGCTCAAGTTACCATTTCGGCATTATTTTAGATATGGAAACAGCAATGAATTTCTGTTGTCCTCATCAAACATCGAATTGTACTGCAATATATTGTATGCTTTTATCCATTTTGCCTCATCACCTGTGGCTGCGTCCGTGTGCAGGAAGCACTCATTTGTCTTTGAATAATAGCCTCTTGAGTTGATAGCTGGTACGACATCCATCATACCTGCCAGAAACTGATTGTATGCCGGCAGATCGATATTTGCCCGCTCAAGTGTCAGTGTAGACAAATAATTTAGGCTAGTGATATCTATTGTCTGAGCTTCTGTCTCATAATTTGTCCAAATGAAAAACGGCACAGTATAAAGATTTTCCAGCTCATCCTCCGTTAGTCCTGAGTTGCCCTTGCCGTTTAACAGCTTGATAAAATCATTGCAAAGCCCCGGCTGGTGATCCCCAAAAAATACTATCTCCACCGGATCATCTATATTCTGAAAATATGTAATCAGATTCTGCAATGCCTTGTCGCTCTCATGCAGCAATGACAGATACTGGTTTCCATCCGTATAGGACTCTCCAAGTTTGTATACCTCCTGGTTTAAATTATCGTATTTCTCTCCATAACCACCATGATTCTGCATCGTAATACCCATGATGTATAGCTTTTCATCATCATCCTTTTTCTCGTATCTGTCTATTATCTTGTTGTAAAGCTCCTGATCCGTGATGTACTCACGCAATATCTTTGTCTGGTCAAAATCATCTATAAAGTATGTCTCATCATAGCCCAGATGAGGATAAACCTTATTTCTGCTCCATCCTGTATCATAATACGGGTGCATAGCTACAGTAGTGTAGCCTATATTTTTCAGATTGGAAACGATAGATGTCGGATCATCGCTGATATACTGCTGATACACTACCGAACCATCCGGCAGGAATGCCATCGAGTTTCCTGTCTCAAATTCCCACTCGGAATTTGGCGTCTTAGCTCCGTACACAGATGAAAGCGCATATCCTTTTAACGTATTCTTGTAAAGCGAATCCATAAATGGTGTCACAGATGTATTTGTCTCAAAATCGCCTACTACCGACAGATCCGAAAATGACTCGTTCATGATCACGATTATCGTAGGATCTTTCGCATCCGACTGCGAATGTGAGCTGTCTGTTTCCTTATAGCTTTCCGCTATCTTATCTACTGCAGCCTTGCTGTAGCCGTCCGGTGCGGAAACAAAGCTGTCCCTGATTCCCAGCGCAAAATTGAGCAGATATCCGTTTCTGTAAGTTCCCTTTTTCTCCCAGGTCTCCGTGTTGAGCGACATGGAATTCATAATGACATACAATACACATATTATTGCCAGCAATACCGATATTATACGCATATGGACAGCCGACTCAAACTTTACTCCGGCACGTCTGACCAGCACTATGTAAAGTATGAGTGCCAGAATTACGTACAGAAATTTGTAATCTATCGTAAATTTATATTTTGTCACTACCGAAAGCCCCGTTCCGGCTGACCTTAGATCCGCATATGTAAATTCATTTCCACGGAATTCGTATACAAAATAATCTATAAATCCAAACACTAGTATTGCAATAGATGCTATGCTGCATGTCCATGTTATATTGTTGCATATTACCAGTATAAACAGATAAACCGCCAGTGCCAGTGCCACGTTTACCATGCAGATCCTATCGGTTGTCTTGACGAAATCCTCTGCATCAAGCAGCACATACTGTACGGAAAAAAAAGACAGCACAGCTCCGCCCACCAAAAGTATCGCTGCCCACAGCCATGAAAAACTCATCGGAAGCTCTGCTTTCACATGCAAAAATCCAAAATATAATATACTAAACAGTAGTATTACCCACCAGTCTGCCGCGATGAAATATCCTATGATTGCAGCAATCACGATCATAATCGCCCACAGTATGTTTTTCTGTTTAGTTATCTCAAATTTGATGCTCATTTTATGCCTCTTGTTACTTCATTTTAATATTACATTTTCCCTTTTTATCCCTTGATTTTTCTTCATATACAAGCCTGATAACATACCATCCGGCTATGTTCAACTATGTAAATCCATATAAATCACTGTCAATATCCCATTCATCTGTTGCAATATTCCACAATCTGTCCATATATGATATTCATTAGATTTGTTCTTGCCTCCACGCTCGCCCAGGCTATGTGTGGTGTGATGATAAGTTTATTCGAATCCTTGATCCTGCGCAGTGGATTGTCCGCGCTCATAGGCTCCTTTGAAAGCACATCAAGTCCTGCCGCAGCGATCTCTTCCTGCTCCAGTGCATCCGCCAGATCTGCCTCGTTTACGATTGGACCTCGCCCGAGATTTAAAAGTATTGCAGACTTTTTCATCTTCGCAAATACTTCTCTATTCATAAGTCCCAGCGTATCGTCATTGAGCGGTGCATGCACCGACACGATATCAGACTCCGCAAGCAACGTATCAAAATCCACTCTCTCATATCCCGGCTGATCATTCCTGCCTGATGTAGAATAATATATTACACGGCAGCCAAATGCCTTCGCAATATCAGCCACTCGCCTTCCTATATTTCCCAGCCCGATGATGCCCCATGTCATATCGCTAATCTGATGGAACACATTTGAAAAATGCGTAAATGACGTGTCACCTATATATTTTTCATCTTTTACATAATCATCGTAATATCTTAGCTTTTCAAGCAGATAAAACAGTAGTGCAAATGTATGCTGTGCCACGGTTTCAGTTGAATAACCGGCTACATTGCGCCACTCGATGCCTCTTTTCGCCAAATATTCCTTATCCAGATTATTAGTTCCTGTCGCAGTCACACACACAAGCTTCAGGTGATCCGCCTCTCCTATAGACTGCTCATTTATCTCCACCTTGTTCAGTATCACAACATCCGCATCCTTCGTGCGTTCGTGTGCCTCCTGTGTGGTGGAAAAATCATATCTTACAACTTCTCCTAACTTGTCAAAAGCAGACAGATCGATGTCATCTCCGATTGTTTTTGCATCCAAAAATACTATCTTCATTTTTATTTCCTCAAAATTTTGCCTCTCATTCATGATTAATCAGATTACTACATACTCCTACTTCCAGCAATCATCATATTAATATATATATATCACATTTGATGAAAGAAAACCACACCATGTGCCTCTCATTAAACAAAGTTTGGTAAAAAGAAAATCTCCATATCATAATCCTCTTACGATACGGAGATTTTATACGTGCATGTTTTTGCATATTTATATCTAGTTTTCACATATGACATCCATATGCTGTTAAGATACTATATGTTATATGACAGAAAATTTGTAGATTGTGTGTGACTCATATTTCTCTCCAGCCTTTGTGATCGGTGTACTGAAGTTAGTCTCATTTATAGAGTTTGGATAATACTGTGTCTCAAGGCAAAACGCATCTCTGTTATTGTACTTAACTTTGCCTTTTCCTTCCTGTCCTGCGATAAAATTGGCTGTATAAAGCTGGATACCGATACAATCTGTAAGCACATCCATCTGAATTCCACTCTCAGGAGCGTATGCTGTTGCTACTCTCTCAATGCCAGGTGCTGTCTTGTCGATTGCAAAGTTATGATCATAACCATTTCCATAATGGAGCTGTGTATCATTTGCCTCGATATCTCTTCCGATAGGCTTTGCCACTGTGAAATCAAATGGTGTTCCCTCAACAGGAGCAATCTCGCCTGTTGGAATTGCCTTTGCATCCTTTACAGGTGTATAATGTACTGCGTTGATCTGCAGAGAATGTGTATACACGCTGCCTGAAGCATGTCCGTTGAGGTTAAAATAGCTGTGGTTTGTCATATTAAATGTAGTAGTCTTATCAGCTGTTGCATTGTACGTGATGGAAAGACCATTGTCCTCTGTAACTTTGTATGTCACATCCATAACGGCATTTCCCGGATATCCCTGTTCAAGGTCTGCATCCTTGATCTCAAATGTGATCTCGCCAGCCTTCTGCTCTTTTACTGTCCAGAGACGCTCTGAAGTACCATGTGAACCGCTGTGAAGATTGTTCTCATTATCATTTGCCTCAAGCTGATAATCAACACCATCAATGTTGATCTTTGCATCAGATATTCTGTTTGCATATCTGCCGACTGTTGCACCAAAATAACATGTCTCCTTCTCATATGATTTTACATCATCGTATCCAAGTATCACGTCTCTCTCTTTTCCATCTTTATCCTTCACAAATACTGATACCGCTGTTGCACCAAAATCAGTAACCAAAACTCTCATTCCGTTTGCATTGCTTATCTCATAAAGCGATGCCTCCACTCCTTTTGATGTAGTACCAAAAGCTTTACTGCTCATGCCCCAAATCCTCCTTTGAATTTATTATACTTTTATTCACCATCTTATTTTACTTCTTTTATATGATTAAGTAAACTTTTTCATTCAAATATCCGATAAAATTTATAAATAAAATGTTGATATGATTTTGTTTAACTAATAATTTACTATATAATTTTATTATTGTGAAAAACCTTCTATGTTTAAGCATTATATCAATAAGAAAGTAACGAAACAAGGAGTTAAAATGAGTACAAGAGTCAGTTCGGCTACAAGCCTTTCATCTACTTATTATCTTAGAAATTTTTATACAAACAACAGAAATGCCATGAAAGCTTCTACCCGCAGTAATTTCAGCAAGACTGAACTGGCATATGATGATTCACTCGCGCTCCATCGCGCAGCTAAAAAGCTAAAAAACTATAAATACTCTGACGATGAAAATTCAGATAATATCTCAGGTACTATCATGGCATTTGTCAGTACCTACAACAATTCACTTGATTCTGCCAACAGCAGTAATTCATCTTCCATGAAACGCTATGCAAAGCAACTCAAGAAACTCGCCACTAAATACTCTGACGAGTTTGAAGATATAGGTATCACCGTAAACAAGGACGGCTCTCTCAAGGCGAACGAAACTCTTGTAAAGAAAGCAGACACTATTAAAGTAAAAAAAATATTTGGACAAGATAATGGCTTTACTTCCAGCATTTATCGTATTTCTCGTCAGATGAGTAATGCATCACACGACGATTATTACACATCTCTTAAAAACGGGAGTTATATCAATCTGACAATATAATATTTATATAGATATTTCAAAGGACATAACACAAGCATTTTGTGGATGTGTCCTTTTTATATACAGCGCTAATACATAAGCATAAAATAATAACTAATTCCATTCCTATAGGACCTTCAAAATGCAAAAAAAAAGACAGCCATCGTTCTGCTGTCTTTTAGGAGAAGGTATTTTACTATGGGGATAGTAAAAAATATATAATGTATTGGGGGGTTTTTACGGTTATTATAATATCATGGTGTAGCCTTAAAGTGTTAACAAACATGCACAATTTTTAAACTTTTTTTTATGCAATATTACTAATTATATGATTATGAGTCACTTTACCAAAAACTCAGCGTATTAGAGTCACTAAAATTTTAATATCGGGATTCGGTCTTCGCTCCGCTTCGGTCCTCTCTGAGCAGACGTCCACTGGACGTCTAGCGTCCCGACCAACTCCGTTGTCCGGAGTTGAATTTCACAATATATAAATAGAAAAAGAAAACCACCACTCTTACGAGTGATGGCTTCTTTTTCTAATGAGACATCGGGGATTCGAACCCCGGACAACTTGATTAAAAGTCAAGTGCTCTACCAACTGAGCTAATATCCCATAATAAATTGAATGCCCAGTTCCGGAATCGAACCAGAGACACACGGATTTTCAGTCCGTTGCTCTACCAACTGAGCTAACTGGGCACAATGCTTACGCATCGAGTTGCGGGAATAGGATTTGAACCTATGACCTCCGGGTTATGAGCCCGGCGAGCTTCCAGACTGCTCCATCCCGCGATAGTATTTAATACTCTTAAAAGAGTAATGGGCAGAGATGGATTCGAACCATCGAAGCAAGTTGCAGCAGATTTACAGTCTGTCCCCTTTGGCCACTCGGGAATCTGCCCATAATACAATTCAATATTAAATTGTATAAAGCCGATGATCGGACTCGAACCGATAACCTGCTGATTACAAATCAGCTGCTCTGCCAATTGAGCCACATCGGCTTATTGCATCAGCCCGAAGGCTAAATGGATGGAGGTGGATTCGAACCACCGAAGCAATTTGCAGCAGATTTACAGTCTGTCCCCTTTGGCCACTCGGGAATCCATCCATATATTTTAAAGAAAGAAGCCGATGAACGGACTCGAACCGTTAACCTGCTGATTACAAATCAGCTGCTCTGCCAATTGAGCCACATCGGCATATTCAATTTATTTAGTTTTAAATGGGACCTACAGGGCTCGAACCTGTGACCCTCTGCTTGTAAGGCAGATGCTCTCCCAGCTGAGCTAAGATCCCATTGAAAATGCAAGCATTTTCAGAAGTAATCAATATTCAATTAATTACAAACGACCCGGATCGGGTTCGAACCGACGACCTCCGCCGTGACAGGGCGGCGCTCTAACCAGCTGAGCCACCGGGCCACAATAACTATTTTGAAGATATTTGATATACCTTCAAAACCGCATACACTTAACACCTATACATCATACCATACTTTCTTTCCGAACACAACCATTTTTTACTGTTTTTTTCTAAAGAAGTTCTATTTCGCTTTGCTCAATAGAACAGTCTTCTCACTAAATTCGAACTCGCTTTCGCTCCTTCTCATTAAGTGTTCAGTACTTCAGGTCAAGCCCTCGACCGATTAGTAACAGTCAGCTCCATGCCTTACGGCACTTCCACCCCTGCCCTATCTACCTCGTCGTCTTCAAGGGGTCTTACTTCTTTCGAATGGGATATCTCATCTTGAGGGGGGCTTCACGCTTAGATGCCTTCAGCGTTTATCCCTTCCCGACTTGGCTACTCGGCCATGCTCCTGGCGGAACAACCGATACACCAGAGGTCAGTCCATCCCGGTCCTCTCGTACTAAGGACAGCTCCTCTCAAATATCCTACGCCCACGCCGGATAGGGACCGAACTGTCTCACGACGTTCTGAACCCAGCTCGCGTACCGCTTTAATGGGCGAACAGCCCAACCCTTGGGACCTACTACAGCCCCAGGATGCGATGAGCCGACATCGAGGTGCCAAACCACTCCGTCGATGTGAACTCTTGGGAGTGATAAGCCTGTTATCCCCAGGGTAGCTTTTATCCGTTGAGCGATGGCAATCCCACTTTATACCACCGGATCACTAAGTCCTACTTTCGTACCTGCTCCACCCGTCGGTGTCGCAGTCAAGCTCCCTTCTGCCTTTGCACTCTT
>CAVICC010000062.1:0-8281 GCA_963641405.1 bacterium
GTACGCCTGTGGCATACGCTTTCACGATTCCTTAGTCTAGTGGGAGTAAATGCCGCCTCCAGCTAAGTTTATTATGCATGGGTGCTCCAAACGCGCTTTTTACTTTATATAAATTTGATACGTAGTGCGCTTGAACGAGTCCGCGCCCATGCACCCTTTAGCTGGAGGCCGGCATGAAACTCCCACACGACACGTCATAGATCAAGCGTATGTCACAGGCGTACACCACGGCTCAAATGTACAACTGTAAAATGAACATAAATAATCAAACGAGCCCAAAACCGATGCCAACAAATTAGCAATCAATGCTAGTTCTGCGGGATGTAACCGCGCATCCAGCACCCTAGGCGGCACCACACCCAAATAATATATGGAAGTTTGAACTAAAAAAGCTGTCATACTGATGTTAGTATGACAGCTCCCTTATGCATTATCGCAATATTTTCTTATCTGTTTTATGGATATGATTACCTTACAGCTCCTACAAGCTCCTTTATATCCTTAACACCGTACTTGTCCATGTACTCTGCGATTCCGTCTACGATCTGCTCAGTTGTGTTTGGATGGATAAAGTTTGCTGTTCCGACAGATACAGCTGTAGCACCAGCAAGGATCATCTCTATTGCATCTGTGGCATTTGTGATACCGCCCATTCCGATGATAGGAATATTTACGGCATGTGCTGCCTCATATACCATGCGCACAGCTACCGGATGAATTGCAGGGCCACTCATACCCCCGGTTTTATTTGCCAGCACGAAAGTACGTCTGTTAATATCTATCTTCATACCTGTTATTGTATTGATAAGCGAAACCGCGTCTGCTCCACCAGCCTCTGCTGCCTTTGCAATCTTGGCAATGCTTGTGACATTAGGTGAAAGCTTCATGATAACAGGCTGTTTTGCATATTTTTTTACCTCTTTTGTGATAGCCTCGACACCTTTTGGATCTGTTCCAAAAGCGATACCGCCCTCTTTGACATTAGGGCATGAGATATTGATCTCCATCATATCGATTGGCTCATCCGCAAGCCGTTTTACCACATCAATGTACTCCTCTGTGGAATGTCCACAGACATTTACAATGATCTTTGTGTCATACTGCTTTAAAAAAGGTATATCCCTCTTGCAGAAAAGCTCGATTCCCGGATTCTGAAGTCCTACCGCATTGAGCATGCCGCCATATACCTCTGCAACTCTCGGTGTCGGATTTCCTTCCCACGGCTTATTTGCCACACCCTTTGTGGTAACAGCACCAAGCTTATTAAGATCTACAAACTCACTATACTCTGCGCCTGAACCGAACGTTCCGGAAGCAACCGTAACAGGATTTTTCCACTCTACTCCGGCAATATTTACCGACATATTGATATCTGTTTTGTTCATATCCGATGTGCTCATTACAGTTCTACCTCCTTCGCATTGAAAACAGGTCCTTCTTTGCAGATACGCTTGTTGTTTACATTGCTGTGGGCATCCTTGTCCTTTGTCTTGCATACACAGGCGAGACATGCGCCTATTCCACATGCCATGCGCTCCTCCATTGAGACATAACACTCCATGTCATGCTCTGCGGCATATGCCTTTAACGCACGAAGCATCGGCATTGGTCCACATGCATAGATCACATCCGCTTCAAGAGCATTTTCCTTTATCGCATCGATGACATTGCCCTTTGTTCCAACACTGCCATCCTCTGTGGCAACAAAAGACTCTGCCTGCTCTTTAAATTCGTCAAGCAGGAAAGTATTCTCATCGCGGTAACCCATAATGATGTTCATGTCACAGACTGCTGAAGCTGTATTTACGTCTACTGATGTCTGCACAATACCTGCATTAATGTCCTTGGCAAGCTGCAGCATTGGAGGCACTCCGATTCCACCACCTATAAGGAATGCATTCTTGCCCGGCTCGACTGTAAAGCCATTTCCAAGCGGTCCTAAGATCCTTACCTTGTCTCCCATAACAAGCTTTGAGAATCCTTCCGTTCCGGTATTCTCTCCTGTCACACGGTAAACAAGTCTGACCGTATCCTCATCCCTGTCGATGCCACAAAGACTGATCGGACGAGGAAGGAGCTTGCTTTTGTCATTGGAATAAACTGATACAAACTGTCCTGCCTTTGCTGCTTTTGCGATATTTTCTGTCTTAATTGTGAGGTCGTAGATGCCATTGCCAAGTGAGCTCTGATCAACTACGACTGCTATCTCCTCAAATTTCTCTGCCATTTTTTCTCCCTGTCATTAAATCTATTATACAAACTTCCCACACGTTATTTGAGTGGCACCGCCTGGGATGTGGGTGTGTGCGGTTGCCTCTCGAAGAACTCACACTGATTGCTAATTTGTTGGCATCGGTTTTGGGCTCTTATGATTATTTATGTTCATTTTACAGTTGTACATTTGAGCCGTGGAGTTCGCCTGTGACATACGCTTGATCTATGACGTGTCGTGTGGGAGTTTAATGCCGCACGACAGCTAAAGATTGCATGGGCGCGGACTCGTTCAAGCGCGCTACGTATCGAATTTAGATAAAGTAAAAAGCGCGTTTGGAGCACCCATGCATAATAAACTTAGCTGGAGCCGGCATTTACTCCCACTAGACTAAGGAATCGTGAAAGCGTATGCCACAGACGTACACCGCGGTTCAACTGTACAACTGGCAAAATGTACACAAACTTCGAGCCCAAAATCGACGCCTGACAAATTCACGCAATCATCGCGAAATGTTCTTCGAGAGGCAACCGCACACACCCACATCCCAGGCGGTGCCAAACACATTATATATGTGGGAAGTTTTAATCTATTGATGGTTAACGGTTTGCAAGTGCTCCTGCGATATCCTCTATCATATCCTCAACAGCCTTACGTGATGCATCCGCAAAGTTTTCAGGTGTAATTCCCATATCTTTGTACTTATCCTGTTTGTATGCTGCAATGATGCCACGTGATGAATTTACGATTGCGCCGAGTCCATCCTCATTGAAGAAATGTACAAGGTCAGCTCCTTTTCCACCCTGTGCACCGTATCCCGGTACAAGGATAAAGCTCTTTGGCATTACTTTACGAAGAATTTTTCCCTGCTCAGGGTATGTTGCTCCGACAACTGCGCCTACATAGCTGTAGGAATCGCCCATGCAGTCAGCTCCCCACTCTGCAACTTTCTCGCCTACCCACTCATATAATGGACGTCCATCGATAACTCTATCCTGGAACTCACCGCTTGATGGGTTAGAAGTCTTTACAAGGATGAAGATGCCTTTCTTTTCCTCTTTGCATACATCTACGAAAGGCTTGATACCGTCTGTTCCAAGGTATGGATTTACAGTGGCAAAATCCTCACTAAATGTAGAGTAGCTCCTGCTTCCAATCTGCACTTTTCCGAGATGTCCTGTAGCATATGCTGCTGATGTAGATCCGATATCTCCACGTTTTACGTCTCCGATAACTACGAGATCTTTCTCGTGGCAGTAATCTACAGTCTTCTGGAATGCCTTTACTCCCTCAACACCAAACTGCTCGTACATAGCGATCTGTGGTTTTACAGCAGGGATAAGGTCATATGTGGCATCTACTATAGCCTTGTTGTACTGCCATATAGCCTCTGCTGCTCCGGCAGGAGTCTCACCGAATTCCTCGAATGCTTTTTTCTGAATGTGCTCCGGCACATAAGAAAGCATTGGATCAAGACCTACAACTATAGGTGCGTTTGTTTTTTTGATTTTGTCCACTAATTTGTTGATCATTTCTTCGTCCTCTTTTTGAATTTTTTATTATAAAGTCAGATATTTACGTTGGAATATCTGTACACAGTTATAGATATTTTAAAGCATATCAGTTTATCTTGCAAGGTAGGTTTGCATTATAATGCAAAAATGCAAAACGGAAGTACATCCATTAATGTACTCCCGCCCTATCCTCTTTATTTAATGCTATGCCATCTTCTCCTGCTCTTCTACAAGTGTATTTATTTTCTTGCTGATTTTGTTTACATACATCATGATGCCAAGACCTGCTGCAAAAATTACTATTATGACAATTATACCAACCACTGAGAAGCAAAGCTGGCTTAGATATCCGACAAACGGTGTCTTTGCCACTACATTCCCCACTACGTCATCATATGATATAGTGCTGCCATCTCGCAGTAAAAGCTCCTTTGACGATGTATCATTTGAATTTACATAGTATTCGTCAACTTTTCTGCCACTTGAATCATCAGACACAACTGCAACGATATTGCCATCCACGTATGAAGACTCATCGATTTCTTTTAGGTATACTACGCTGCCGTATTTTGAGATATTACCTGTATGATCCGTTCCTGACAGATATGTATGATATCCTAATATAGGTGGAAGGATTATCGGAAGCACTGTAAGCAGTGCCACTATCACAAGTGCGTATCCAAGTATCGTAAGGCCTGTTCTCTTAGCTTTTTTCTCATTTACCGGCTTGTTATAATTTGTATTATTACTCATAAAAATCTCCTTTCTACTGCTGCATTTTCATTTTTGTTTTATAATCATCCACGCTTGCTACAACTGCCGCATTGTGTTGCATCTTTAGTGCCTCGTCAATGAGCTGTGGCATCACAAGTGTGGTATTTAGTGCCTCTGCCATATCCGTATACTCTGCCTCTTTGAACGTATTTGTATCGGCTGTATAATAAGCATTGTGCATCGTTTCCTCAAATCCGACTATAAGCATATTGTTAAGAAATGCCCGATGGACTGCATCTACAATCTCCCCCTCATGATTGATATCCAGATAAAAATCGCACTTTTCAAACAGTCTGTCAAGTACTGACATCTTTACATTAGGATAGAGTGACACATTTTCAAATTGTCCTGCCGACATGAGCTTTGATGACATCTCTGTGATCGCTGCTACATGAAAATGCATCTTTGGAACAAGCTTCGCAAGATCCGCAAGATGTGATACATTCTCTGAATTTGTGCATATGAGTATCTGCGGTCTATGCTCATTTTCCCTGACAAAACTATATATATATCCAAGCTGTTTAACCTTTTCCTTTGGTGCTCCAAGCTCAATAAGTCTGTCGTAAGCTTCTTTTCGCTGCACATAGATCTTTTTGGTCCTTGTTGCCTGATCTTTTAGTATGATCTGCATATTTCCCGGTATCTCTGCCCCCACCGGCTCATGCCAGAAAAGTGCATCGCTAAAGCCGTTTGGTGCAAGTACCTGTGAAGTAAAAAACGGATAGGAAAGTGAATTGAAATATATCGCTCCATCCTCTAAGCCTGCACATCTTATATAAAATGCCGAAAGCTCCGTCTTATTTCTAAATATCCAGTCTTTATCCTGCCATCTGACTATTATATCACCGGTAACAAAATTTTCCACGATCATCTCGCGGCCATCCGCTGAATAAAACTTGCGCAGCGCTTTCTGACCTTTTTTATTAAAAACCGTGCGGCAGAATATCGCGCCATACTTGTTATAGTGCTCGGAAAGCCTGACATTTCCTGTATCATCAAGCCAGTCGACGATTTTCACGAGGCGACTGTGTGAAGGCTTGGTGTAGAAAATACGTGCTTTCTCTTTGGCACGGTCCATAACTTTTGCGGATGAATTGTCACCCTCTATGCGCCAGTATTCGGGTATCTTTATCTGATTAAAATACAACGGCTTTCCAGGGAATTTATCATTTTTTGAAAAATCTCCCAGGAAAAATCCATATATGCTAGTCACATCATCCGGAAGAAATCCGTCATCCTCGATCGCTGCTGCGGTAAAATCGATGCCTGCATTTTCAAAAGATTCTAAAAGATTTTTGCTCTCATCCGAAAAATCATCAAAAAGAAGCGTTATTTTTCTTTTTTTATTAGCTTTATCCACCGTTTTACCACCTCCTTGGTCAGATATCCACGCGCCTTGTCGTATGAATGTGCAAAAAATTCATCCAGGTCATCCTCCGTGAACATCTTTATGATGCTTTTTGCCAGAAGATCTATCTTTTCCTTCTGATCCATCTCATCTGTGACAGGTATTTTATATCCATTCTCGCCATCATCTATAAAGGTCTGATTGCCATATCTGACATCAAAACCTATAATAGGAAGCCCTGAGCCGACCGCCTCTAAAAGTGTCAGTCCAAAGCCCTCACTCTGCGAAGCTGCAACATATGCTTCATATCCGATATATACCTGATCTAGATTGTGCTGTCCCATCAGATGCACATAATCCTGACAGCCTCGCCTTTCTATAAGATTCCTAAGTCTGCTTTCTTCCCCACCTTTGCCATATATATCAAGCGATATATCCGGCACCTGTGCCTTTGCCTTTACGACAGCATCCACAATCCAGTCACAATGCTTTTCAGAAGCAAGACGCGAAGCCGTGATGATCGAGTGTTTCTTTCTTGGCTTATTTGGATATTTTAGCTCATCGAGGCTTCCAACCGGAATAGTTACAATATTAGGCTCTTTATTACAGTACTTCTTAAACTGCTGCCTCATAAGCTGATTTTGCGCATCGGTAGCTGTAATATAAAAATCTATCTTGTCTGTCTGTGAAAAAGAATATTCATAGTAATTGTTCCACAGTATATAGTTATCATCAGTGCCGCCTTCACTGAAATGATCGGCATGTACTACAATACCAACTCTCGCCGGTCCGCAGTTTTCGAGGATAGCCTGACCGATTCCTGTTGTCCTGTCGATGATCACCACATCATCTGCCGTAAGATTAAGTCGCTTTACCATATAGCCAACCAGATCACTCACAGAATAGAGTATAGCATCGTCAAATCTAAAAAACATCTGCTCATCCTCTATCACCTGCTCATATGCTATCGATCCATCCTCATTAAAAAAGCTCCTACCATACATATGCGCTTTTCCATCAAGCGGTGCATAATACTCGGAATAAATCCTGCAATAAGTATAATAATCTTTCCTGATAAGGCAGCCGTTTGACACGATCTCTACCCGGTGCACGAGGTCACTTTTCTCATCGACCATGTATACCGTATAGAATCTGCCCTCTTCCTTGAAATGATACCGGCATATCTTTCCATCCCTGGAAAATGTATAATCACTTACTGCCATGGTCTCTTCTAGATCTTTGAGAGTAAAAGTCACCGGTGAAGTCTTTATATCCGTAAAATAGCTATACAGCCATATCACTTCTTCATCTAAGAAACCGATATTTTTCGTCATGTGCTCTATATTTTCAGTTGGGAACATGTCTGTAAAAACAAACTTTGCGGGTATGCCAGCTCTGCGGAGCAGGTTTGCCCTGTAGCTTTGTGCGTATTCCACACCGCTTGAGGCCCAGCCAATTCCCAGATTGAAATTGTATACCATGTAATTCTCCTTATTATTGTGCTTTGTAACTCAAACTGTGGCATATGTCACGGATATACGATCTGCAGATTTCCGTCACTGCCAATCCTTACATCACTAAGTAAAACATTTCTTATAATATTGCATTTTACCACTTTTTCTGTATCCAAAAAAGACTCAAAAGCCTCATTTTGGTATTCAAACATAACATTTCGATGTGCAGAAGCCCTTCCGGCTACGGCATACTTAAGCTGCTCTAAGTAATCGATAAGCTCAACCCATCCATCATCCACCGCTGTAAGAGTGGCTTCGCGGACAAACTGCTCATACGCTGCCGTATCACCGATGCGCTGCTTTTGGTGTGAAAGCCCCTGGTAGACGCGAAGCATAAGATAATCACGCACCGCATTTTTATTTACCAGTTCTTTTTCTAAGAGTCCATCGTCTAAGGAATATGACAGGTTATCGAGTATATACCTGTTTAATACTGATCTATCAAGAGTCGGATTCTTGTCATTATCAAATATTTTGTTCAGGAAGTCATCAATATCTTCCGTGGCAATCTCCATGATCTTTTTTTCTTCTATTTTTGCTCCATCGAGCAGATTTTTCCTAGTCTCATAAATAAGATTTCTCTGTCTTTGCAGCACCTGATCATACTGTACAGATTTCTTGCGGTTCATCTCACCGGCTTCAACATTAAGGCGCTGGCTCTGGTTTACGATACGCTTTATCTTTCGTTTGCTTATTCTTTTCTTGCCGTCTATGTAGCGTTCCATTTTTTCATCATCTTCAGCTCCCACTATGTCATCCTCAAGGCTGACATAATATTGACTAAATCCCGGATCGCCCTGACGTCCTGCGCGTCCTCTTGCCTGCCTTTCGGATCTGGAATTGTCCATCCTTCCGATGCCTAAAACTGCAAGGCCACCAAGCTCTTTTACTCCCTCTCCAAGCTTTATATCAGTTCCTC
>CAVICC010000062.1:8291-15873 GCA_963641405.1 bacterium
CTTTTTGTCCTGCGCCCGCTATGATTTGTGCCTCCCAGAAAGCATTGCTTGCATTTAACACGTTGTGAGGAATATTTTTTTCTATTAAAAGTCTTGAAAAAAGATCTGTGTCCGTTACGGAATTAAGCACTACAAGCACTGGCTGTCCTGTCTTGTGTATCTTTATAAGGTCGTCTACGGCTGTCCAGAACTGGTCGTGTCCATTCCTAAAATACAGATCTCTTCGGTCCTTTCTTTGGATAGGCCTATTGGTTGGAATTCTTACCACTCTCTTGCCATATGTCTCAAAAAGCTCATCTTTTGCATCGGTAAGCGTACCGCTCATTCCAGCCATTTTATCAAACATCATAAAAAGATTCTGAAACGTGACTGAAGCTACTGTTCTGTATTCCTGCGATATCTCAACCTTTTCCTTTGCCTCGATTGCCTGATGCTGACCTCCTCGCAGTTTGACTCCGTGCATAAGACGTCCTGTGGCTCCGTCAAAAAGTTCTACTTCTTTTTTGTCAGTGACAACATAATCTTTTTTATCTTTAAGAAGCTTGTGTGCCCTGAGTGCGAGCGTCACATGCCTATTTATCTCAAAATTCTCCTCCCCGTAAAAGTTCGATATTCCAAAGAAACGCTCTGCAAATTTTACTCCTTTTGGAGTAAGCCATACAGCCTTGTCTTCCTCTATATAATCTATATCCTCTACGAGTGTTGTCACGAAGAAATCGCAGACATCATACAGATTTGACTGTACTCGAGGAACACCTGATATGACAAGCGGCATAATTGCCATATCAAGTAATACCGAATCAGCCTCATCAATTATTACATAATAAAATTCGCAAAGAAATCTGTCCTCTTTTTTCTTTACCAGATTGTCAAAGAGAAAGTCAAATCCCAATGCACCATTTGTCGTATAAATGATATCTGCCGAATAAAATAACTTTTTTTCTTCGTCATTTTGGCGTTTTGCACCGTCCTCCTGCTCACTTGTATCAGGATACGAACACGTAAGCCCCATGAAGTTGTACACTTCACCCATCTCTGCTCCATCACGCGATGCCAGATAGTCATTTGTGGTAACAAGCATACAGCTTTTGCCTGTGATAGCATTAAGATACAGCGGCATAGTGGCAGCCAGAGTCTTTCCCTCTCCGGTATTCATCTCTGCAAGATAGCCGGCATGAAGCGCAGCTCCTGCCATAACCTGTACATCATATGGTCTTTTTCCAAGTACCCTGTAGTCAGCTTCAATGATTGCCGCAAAGGCATCCGGCAATAGATCATCGAGTGATTCGCCATTGGCATATCTTTTTTTTAGCTGTTCTGTCATGGCAGAAAGCTCTTTATCGCTTAGTTTTTTTATTTTTTCTTCGCTTTTTCTTACTTTTGTTAGAGTCCTCTTTAAGTCTCTCAATTCTTTCCTGTTCTTCATCGAACTCCTTCTTTGAAACCTCTTTTATCACCAATGAACGAAATGTAAAATCCGCATTTCCACCATTTATCAGCTCTATCTTGTAGCTATATGTAGTAATGGACGGCTTAAATACAGCCATTTTATCTCTTACTATGATACTCTGAGCTTCCGCATCATATCTGTCATAAAATACGATCCGAAGCATGAGTGCCTCGCTTTCTATATTATTATAATCAATATTTACTGATATCGAATATGCTCTTTCCCCGTCTATCAGCGGCAGTGTCGGCTCGATTCGCTGTCTCTGGAAATTTGTCATGGAATACCATGTGTGTATCACTGTTCCCGGTGGCATAAGACGATTCTGATATGAGACAGAAGCCTCATCATTAAATTCAATTTTTGATCCATATACATATGAGTCCGCCAAAAATTCACGCCAGCGGACTACCCATGTGTCACCATACATATCTATACCTCAATAATATTATAATATTTCTCTTCCAAAATCTTCAGTCAGTAAATTATCATACTGGCTTTTAAACCATGCCATTACATTTGTTGAATTGTCAGTATGCCTGCCGTGTGAGCCCTTTCCAAATACCTGCACACCACTCGACTTAAGATGTGACAATATGCTTGAGTATCCGTACGGATCATAATCATCTTCATAAAGATATGAAATAATGAATTTGGTATGCGACCAGTCTGCTGCATCAAATTTGTTCCACAATCTGCTATTAAGCTGCTCTATAGCTTCATCGGAAAGCGAATCATAATTTTTCATCAAAATATCAAGTGATGTGGCAAAGCCACCAGCCCTTAGGATCCTCTCATTTTTGGCTACGTTTCCCATATTGGCAAGCGGTTTTGCCAGAAGAAGTGCGTGTGGCATAAGCTTTGAACCATAGTAAAGAGAACCGAATGTCCCCATTGATGCACCTGAAATCACAAGGTTTTCACCTGTAAATCCAAGCTCATTCATCTTGCCTTTGATATAGTCCGTGATCATGCTCTCATACTCTTCATCACCAAGATAAAATGCACCACCTTCTGATCTTGGATCTGTAACCAGAATAAATGGGCATCCGAAGCTTCTTGTCATATAGTATCCTTCGAAACCTTCCTGAGTTCTGTATCCGGAAAAATATACTGCAAGTGGAGGCTTCATATCTCCTTTTTCAAAATATACAAATACTTCCTCCCCTTTTTTAGTGACAAGCCTTTCTCCTCCAGGAAGGAAAAATCCATGACCGCGCCTTGAGTGCCTGTCATGAAGGGATATAATATCAAGACTTCCCTGCCCCTTTGCAAGTATTGATACAAATACTGGTCCATATTCTGTATCGTTGTCTATTCTAAAAACATCAGCCAACTGATTCTCATCAAATTCCCAGATCTGCTTTATATCACTGATAGATCCATCATAAAACTGATATATACGAAGTTTGATCTCTACATTTCCTGATTTTTGATATTCCAGATAAAAATCAATACTCTGTCCCGCAAATACAGGAATATTCCCCCTCCAGTATGCTATCTGTGAAAATTCTTCTCCAAAATTTCCTTCAAGAAGCATATTATAATTACCCATGCATGAAACTTTTCCGTCAAAATATTCTCCCACTGCAAGCGCAACAGGATTAAACTTTTCTCCATATGGATCAGAATAGAAATTGCGAGCCTCATTGTCCAGAAAATACTGTACATCACCTGTATACAGGTATTGTCCCATTCTGTGCTTAAAATATCTGCTCGTAGCACTGTTTAGCATCTGCACATTCTCAGTTGCAAACAGGCAGTATCCTCTCGTAAATTTTATAAACTGATTCTCCTCCGAAAAAGTAATATCCCTGTCTAAAATAACAAGATCCATAATTCTTTTTTCAAATCTATCCGGACCATATGTTTCCAGCTCAACAGTATCTGGAATATTGTATTTAGTTGTCCAATCATCATTTCCTACATATAAAATATGAATCTTACTCACTGACTCCGAGCACCTTTCTCCATTTTTCCAGCAATACTGATGTGGTATATGCCTGGCTTATCTCATAGCAGGCTACCAATGCCTGATTCCAGTTTTCAAAGCTGTCCAGATAATAAGTAAGGCTTCTGCCGATATCTGAAAAATCATTTATCACCAGTCCGTTTTTATCTGGCTTTAAAAACTGATCTGCACTCATGCTGATCCTTGGCACACCTTTACTTATAGCAGTAACATATAAAAAGACATCCATAGTACATCTCATATCAAGTATAACTCTCTGCTCATTGATACATTTACTGATCGTTCGTTCATCAACACATATGTCAATAAAAAATCTCTGCTCTAAGTCCTCTTCTGCTTCGTTTTCTTTTTCTGCTGAAATCATCCATTTTGGATCGTATCCTAACGCAGTTAAAGTCTCTGCTATGAAATTTTTAATGCGATCCTCACAGCCCCACGATGCGTCCCTTGTAAAAATATGCACCATAGCAAGATCATTAATACTCAGATAGTTTGCTAGTGCATCCACAATCTGTCTCAAAACATCCTTCGAAAGCCCATCAATAGGAACAAGAATATTCTGTACCTTAAGCTGTGCACTTATTCCGAAATCCATCCTGGTGTCATATGGCGGTATATCAATAATATTAAGCTCTTTCTTATTTGCGAAATTGCCCAGATTATCCTTTATAATCTGCGTTGTATAATCAGAATCCGTAATTATGTTATCAGCCTCTTTTAAAAAGCCTGCTATCTGCGGAATCTGTGAAAAATCAAATCTATCCTCAAAAAATGATGCAACTATTGACTTATTTTTTAACACAGTGTCGACAAGACCTATATGAAGTGGATGTATCGCCACGAAAAAACTATCATTTTCCCTGGTATAACTTACATAAGTGCTAAAAACTTCCTTTATCACAGCTTCTAAACTTTCATACTGGCTCTTTTCAAATGGCTTTTCTATCGCCTCCATTGCCGTTCCACTGTTATCATCCGGTACAATATCATAAAATGGATGCTTCTGATTGACTATCACATGACCATCATTTTTAAATTCCCGTATCTTCCAGATTCCATTTTCATCCAGGTAATCCTGATATATTTCCACACCATTTTCGTATATGATTGTGCTGGATACGAAACCTCTGTCATCGTAATAGTTGCGCCTGCAAATTTTTCCATCCGCATACATATCTATTGATATAGGATTGCCATCCTCACTGAATTCTACCTTAGCATATTTGATGCCATCTTTTAGCGCAATTATTGCAAACGGTGAATATACAAATTCTATTCCTTTCGGCCACTTTATATCATGATATGACAAAATGGCAACCTTTTTTCTTTTGACCTGTGCTATCGCATCAAAGCAAGACCAATATTTTGATCTGTACATGCCCTGCCTGTGAAGAAAATGTCTGAAATTTGGAGAATATCCAAGCACAAGTATCCTATATTGTACATCCACATTTCTGTGGAAAAGTGTGATCTGCTTGATTGTTTCATCAAACTCTGATTTCAGCCTGCGGGTATACCATACCTGTTCGTTCTCACACCACATATTCTGTTTATACCAGGCTGGTACAAAATATAGCATTCGGATTTCCTCCTCTTATTATTTGCGTCTCAAACTTCCCACACGTTTTTTTGTGGGCCGCCAGGGTACCTCATACATACAATGTATGGGAAGTTTGAGTATATAGTTAATCAGATAAATGGATGGTAGCGATCCATGTTGTGGTATACTTCGGCCTCACGATAGAGTGATATCCAGAGTCCTGTTGTCATCATGATGGAACATGGCAGCATCGCAAGTGACGGATCTACATATCCGTCAAACTGTAGAAACAGTGGTCCTCCCTGACATATACATATGACGATAGAACTGTATATCGAAAAGCGAAGCACTGTTCCAACAAGATACTTTTTCGTTGGTTTTCCGGCATATATATCTATTATTGAATCACCCGATTTAAGTAATCCTTCTGATGTTTTGCCCGGAGAGAGCATTACCATGGAAAATAGAATTGTAAGTAAGAATATGATGATCATATAAATTACAATTCCAAGTGGTGCCGTAAGTCTCATATTTTCCATACACCACTGTATCCTTTCATTTTCCGGGTATATATAATGCAAAAGATTACACAAAAACTGTGGCAATAAAAATGCAGCCGATGCAAACATAAGCGGTGTGGCTCCAACTGGATTTAGCTTGTATGCGATATAATTTTTATCCGCATATATATTATTTATGGAAACTCTCTGAACTGCAATACGTTTCTCCGTTGTCTCAAGCACCAGCATCACTGCAACTTCCACTATACCAATTGCAACAGGAATGACCAGTTTTTCTAATGTCTGACCATTAAACATCGTCATCATACCGTCGACAATATTTACCATGAAAATACTTATTCTTCCACCTATTCCGTATTTTGTTGCGCGATCACACATATAAACTATTATGAGCATACCTGCAATTAGCTGTATGAAAACTATTATTTTATTAAATATCAAAGCATCCCCACTTGCCTTATATATCAAGGTCTGTGCCTTGTGATATGCCTGCACGGACGCAAATATCATCATAATTATAACTGTCCATATATTGATTTTCTTTGGAGAAATTTTTCTTGTATTGTCCAGTGACACAAATGCTACGATAAGGATTGCAAACATTGATGCCAGCATATATGGCCATAAACCTATTATAAATATAGAACAGTTTTTCATGTCTCCGGATATAGCCTGCAGCAAAATGGACTGCGCATCCACATCGATATTCTGATATGCTGCTACATCTACACCATATAGCGGTATGTTTCTTCCAATCATGTATATAAGCATCATCATTAGAGAATATAGGATTTTGTATAATAATATGTGTTCTTTTTGTCTTTTTTCTTTCAAGAGTTAATACCTCTTTTGTATAGCATTAGTGACCATCCAAACAGATGGTCACTAATATTATAAAACAATATTCTTATTATTGCTATTAATTATTTCTCATCTGATTCATCATCAGAATTGTCATTCTTTGCAGGCTTTCTTCTGCGATTATCATATACACCCTTGCCTGTGATTGCTGCAATAGCTGCTGCAATCCACCACCACCAGGTCTTAACCATATCTGCTGATTGTCCACCAGCTGCAAGAGGTGTCTGTTCGTCCTCGATATTCGTTACATTATCTGCATCCTCATTTACAGCGAGCGGTACTTGCTCATCAGCTATGACTGTGTTGTCCTGTGCTGCCGGTGTTGTCGCAGGTGTTGCCGCTGCCGTTGTAACCGCTGGCGTTGCTGCTGCCACTGCCGGTGTTGTTGCTGCAAGAGGTGTAGCTGCCGGTGTGATAGTTGTTGCAGGTGCAGGAGCATTATCTGCTGCCGGGGTTGGAGCAGGTGTAGGAGTCGGTGTGACAGGTGTGTTGGCATTTGACTGATTCATACTTGTGCTAGTGCTTGTACTTATACTTATGCTTGCGCTAGTGCTCTCGCTAGTACTTAATGACTCACTGTTGCTTAATGACTCACTTGCATTTGCTGACTCACTTGCACTTGTTGATTCACTTGCACTTGCAGGTTCGCTTTCGCTTAGTGAAGCACTTTCACTTGCAGAGATACTATCACTCAGTGATGCTGACTCGCTAGCTGAAATACTTGCACTAATTGAAGCAGATATGCTGTCACTTGCTGTACTCTGTGATTCGCTTACGCTTACACTTGTTGAGGCACTTTGTGATTCACTTACACTTACACTTGTTGATGTGCTCTGTGATTCGCTCACACTTACACTTGTTGATGCGCTCTGTGATTCACTCACACTCACGCTGGTTGAGGCACTCTGTGATTCACTTACACTTACGCTGGTGCTTGCACTCTGTGATTCGCTTACACTTACACTGGTTGAGGCACTCTGTGACTCGCTCACACTTACGCTGGTGCTTGCACTCTGTGACTCACTTACGCTCACACTTGTTGAGGCACTTTGTGATTCACTTACACTTACACTTGTTGATGTGCTCTGTGATTCGCTTACACTTACGCTTGTTGAGGCACTCTGTGACTCACTTACGCTCACGCTGGTGCTTGCACTCTGTGACTCACTTACGCTCACACTTGTTGAGGCACTTTGTGATTCACTTACACTTACACTTGTTGATGTGCTCTGTGATTCGCT
>CAVICC010000063.1:0-15585 GCA_963641405.1 bacterium
AAGAACTTTTTTATTTTTGTTTAGCTCTTTGTGAGCTTCTGTCTTGCGACAGCTTATTTATTCTACCAAACCGCTATGTGTTTGTCAAGAACTTTTTTGCTTGCTTTTTCGAAGCTCTCCAAATCAATGTGGCTTGCGAGTCAGCTTTGATATAATAACACCTACACATCACAAAGTCAACAACTATTTTATCTTTTTTTGCATCTTTTTTTCCCAGATATTTTACACTACTACATATAGATTTTTTCATATTTTTTTCACTATATATGTTTTCTTTTTGTGACTGTTTATGCAAAGTTACTATTACCACTTTGCCTAGTGCATTTATGTCTTGCAACCACAAATGCACCAGATTGTTACATTTTAATCAGAAAATTGATCACAGGATTATTCTCGTATATGTATCTGAGCATAATTGAATCATCTATATATGGTGTCATCGACCGTCCAAAATTTGATGTGCTACTAAGAGCAATTACCGCAAATAGTATCCAGACTATCAGCATTCCTTTTATGAGTCCAAGTCCAAATCCAGCAATTCTGTTTACTGTGCCTATTACTGGAACTTTTTCAATTCCCCATATAAGTCTGCGTGCAGCATATGCTGCAATTCCAAGTACAAGCATTACCACAAAAAATGATATTCCCGTCATAATAACAGACGTGATCTGTGTAGATATCTCTTCATACACTCCGGTTTTTTGAATCAATACATCTGCTATATCGTAGTTTTCCCCTGTGGGAAGTAGATTGTTAGATGCCACTTGTTGCTGCACCTTTTCGTATATAATCTGCTCGAGCTGCGTATTTTTCGCGAGAGTATTCCTGACATATGGCGCTGCAAACATAGACGCGACCATCATTACCACCCACGCTACAATTGAGTATACTATGCGTAAAAATCCTCTGTTGTATCCTCTTACAACATTCCAGGCAATAATACATATCACCGCTATTAAAAGCCAATTCATTTAAGTCTCACCTCGTCCATAGAGCCTTCATATATGAAGATATAGTTGTTAAGGCCCGATTTATACATTACTTCATAAAGTTTTTTATCAAATGTATAGCTGAATTTCTTTACACCGTGTATAGTGTATATCTCACACTCTGTATCGCTTGTGACACACACCTCATTATTGCTGTTAAATTCTATACGGTTGTATGATATGCCGGTATCATTTTCCATCATCATTTTACCGCTATAGTCATAGACTTTGATATGGCTTGTAACCTTTTCGTCATTATTACCATAGGCTATACCTATATAGTGTTCATTGTAAAATACAGTGTCTATCTCTTTATCCTGCTCTATAGTTTGTTTCAGCGATGGCTTCTGAGTTCCTTCAAACACCATTATTCTGTCATCGCCTACAGCAATCATTCTATTGTCAGAAACATATGCTATCTCAGGTATAAGAACTCCCTCATAGGTATATGTACCCACATTATTGTCGATCTCATTCTGTCCAACTGAGCCAAAATTATAAAACGCTATGACCGAGTTTGTCTTTCCGCTAGATATATCGATCATATCCACTGCCAGTTTTTTTGCATCATATGATAATGCTATATCAATTGGTATATTTTTCTGCTCTCCAAAAAATTCGCCACTTGCAAGCTCTTTTGCGTTTACGTCATACAATTTGACATAATAATTGTTGTCCTCACTTACAAGTACCGCAACGGTTCCCTGCTTTGCTATACATGCCTTTATTATAGGCAACGATGTCTCAATCTGTTTTTTTATGCCATTTTTGTCCATGACATACATATCGGTGCCTCCGCAGTCATATACCACCATATATGTATCGCATTTTGCAACCTGTGGAGTGGACATTTCGAATGCCTGATTCCATATACGGTTGCCATCTGAATCTGTATACAATATGCCGTCGTTGCTGTATTCGACTACGGCTCCACAGAAATCCACAAAGGATATCGAACTTTTGTCACTCTGTTCAACAGTATTTCGCACATTATAAGATTTATATGTACGAAGCGCCATCCATAACCAGCCAATTAATAAAACTGCTACTATTACAGATATCACTATGATTATTCTTTTTGCTATTTTACGTCTATGCTTGCGTATTTTTTCCTCAAGTTCCCCCAAATCAGTTTCTACTGCTTTAAAGCCTGCTTTTTGTGCCATATTTATTTTCCTTTTACGTATCTATTTACTTTTAGCAACTGCGTTTTTTTTCGCCACATGTCAGTATAACATTCACCAGATATTTTTTCCACTGAAATTAATTTATGTTCAAAAGCGCTTTTTATAAAATGTAACAAGGCGCATGCCATGCACGCGCCTTATATAATACATATGAAATATCTATATCAACGGTTACTATACAACGTATTCCGAAGGAACAATATGAATTGCCACGATGTTCCATCAGCTACGTGAACACAACCTATTATTTCATATAATTCTTCACTTTATTGTAGATGCCTTCTGCATCAAGTCCATACTTGTGTAAAAGCTCTACAGCCGGACCTGACTCACCGAATTTATCCTCTGCACCAATACGCAGAAGCTTTGAAGGGATCTCCTCACATAGCACCTCTGCAACTGCACTTCCAAGACCGCCATTAATAGAATGCTCTTCTACTGTGACTGCCTTGCCTGTCTTTGTTACAGATTTAACGATCAGATCTCTGTCGATCGGCTTAATCGTGTGAATATTTATGACCTCGGCATTTATCCCGTCTGCTTCGAGCATTTTTGCTGCCTCAAGTGTCTCTGATACTTCAAGACCTGTAGCGAAAATGGATACATCTGTGCCCTCTTTGAGCACGATTCCTTTTCCGATCTCGAATTTGTAGTCAGGCGTATCATTGATAACAGGCACCGCAAGTCTGCCAAATCTGATATATACAGGTCCTACATGATCATAAGCTGCCTTTACTGCTGCCTTTGCCTCCACATCATCTGATGGGTTGAGCACTACCATGCCAGGGATTTCTCTCATGAGTGCAAGATCCTCGAGACACTGATGTGTAGCTCCGTCCTCTCCTACTGAGATACCTGCATGTGTGGCTCCGATCTTTACATTGAGGTGTGGATAACCAATAGAGTTACGCACCTGCTCGTAGTTTCTGCCTGCTGCAAACATGGCAAATGAGCTGATAAAAGGAACTTTGCCGCATGTAGCAAGTCCTGCTGCTATGCCTGTCATATTTGCCTCTGCGATACCGCAGTCCCAATGGCGCTTTGGAAATGCTTTCTGGAAAATACCTGTCTTTGTAGCACCTGCCAGATCAGCATCGAGCACTATAAGGTCATCGTGCTCTTTTCCAAGCTCTACCAGCGCGTTACCATAGCTGTCTCTTGTAGCGATTTTCTTTATTTCTGACATAATGCTTCACCTGCCTTTTCTAAGTCTGCCATTGCGATCTCGTACTCCTCATCATTAGGAGCTTTTCCGTGCCATCCGGCATTGTTCTCCATGAAAGATACACCCTTGCCCTTTACTGTCTTTGCAATAATGGCTGTAGGCATACCCTTTGTCTCTCTTGCCTCTTTAAAAGCGGCTCTGATCTGTTCAAAATCGTTGCCATCTATATTGATAACGTGGAAATTGAATGCCTCGAACTTTTTGTCAATCGGATATGGTGAGCAGACATCCTCGATAGATCCGTCGATCTGGAGGTTGTTATTGTCTACGATCACTACGAGATTATCAAGCTTGCGGTGTCCAGCCCACATAGCAGCCTCCCATATCTGACCTTCCTGGATCTCTCCATCCCCTGTCAGTGTGTATACACGATAATCCTTGTTGTCATATTTTCCTGCTGCAGCCATTCCTACTGCTACAGAAACACCCTGTCCAAGCGATCCACTTGACATATCAACACCTGGAATATGCTTCATATCAGGATGTCCTTGCAGATATGAACCTGTGTGTCTGAGTGTCTTTAAATCCTCTTTTGAGAAGTACCCTTTCTCTGCGAGTGTAGAGTAAAGTCCCGGTGCTACGTGTCCTTTTGAAAGCACAAAACGATCTCTATCCTCCCATTTTGGATTGGCTGGATCTACATTCATCTCCTCAAAATACAGATATGTAAAAATATCTGCTGATGATAATGATCCACCCGGATGCCCTGATTTTGCACTGTGAACTGCTGTCACAATACTCTTACGAATTTCATTCGCTGTCTTTTCAAGTTCAAGATTGTTCATGATGTCTCCTTTTTATGTTTCTATATCTCTGTTCTTCCCTGAAGCGCCCTAAGCAGAGTCACTTCGTCAATATATTCCAAATCGCCACCTACAGGAACTCCGCTAGCAATTCGAGTCACCTTTATGCCGGTTGGCTTGATGAGCTTGCTTATGTACATGGCTGTTGTCTCTCCCTCAAGACTTGAATTGGTCGCTATGATGACCTCATCCACATCCTGTTCAAGGCGTACCATCAACTCCTTTAATCTGATATCAGATGGTCCTATACCAAGCATAGGAGAGATTGCCCCTCCTAACACATGATACACACCCTCGTACTTGCCGGTTTTCTCATATGCCACCAGATCACGCGTATTCTCCACCACCATAATGGTCTTGTGATCTCTGGCTATATCCTTACAGATAGGACACAATTCATCGTCTGTAAGCGTATAACAGCATTTGCAATATCTAACATTTTTCTTGGCATTGGTAATAGCTGATGCCAGTGACTCCGCCTGATCTTCAGGCATATTGATAATATGAAATGCCAGACGTTGGGCCGTTTTTGCCCCGATTCCCGGAAGCGAAGACAACTCCTCTATTAATTTTGATATCTCACTGCTATAAAAATCCATTAAAACAATCCGCCACCAAGGCCTCCGGTGATCTTTTGCATGGATGCCTGTGACTGCTCCTCAATCTGACGAAGTGCCTCATTTGTTGCTGCCATGATGAGATCCTCGAGCATCTCGATATCATCTGGATCGACTACTTCTTCAGCTAATTTTACTTTTGTTATTTCTTTTTTGCCTGAAACAGTTACCTCTACTGCTCCACCTCCAGCTTTGGCTGTTACCTCAGCTTCCTCAAGCTGCTTTTGAGCCTCTTCCATCTGACGCTGCATCTTCTGCGCCTGTTTCATAAGATTGTTCATGTTTCCCGGCATTCCTCCCGGAAATCCACCTCTTTTTGCCATTTTGGCGTCCTCCTTGCGCTATTTACGTTAGTTTTCTTCCTCTATATCAAACTTAATCAATTCTGTTAAGTCAGGAAAAGCTTCTTTTGCACTTACTGATGTGCCATTTTTCTTAATTGTGATTGTAACCTTTTTGCCAATTCGCTTCTCTATAAGCTTAGAGAGCGTATCCTGGCATCCCGCCCTGTTCTCTGAAAGGTATTCAAATGCATTCTCATCATCAAATACCAGCATAAGATCAGAAGCATTGCCGAGTGTCGGCACTGCCTTATTAAGATATACCTTTGAGGTCGCTCCAATCTCGGAAATTATCGGTTTCCAGTTCTTTATCACATTTTTGATATCCTCCGGTATCGCTGCCGGAAGCTCCTTTTTGACTACAGGCTCGCTTTGTACAGTCTGCTGCACTGTGGCTCCTGTTGCTGGAGCTGCCAAGGGTATGCCCTTTTCGAGCTTTTTCTCAATGCTGTTTATGCGGTCGAGTATAGAATCATAGCTCTTTTCCATCTGCGGCTTGCACAGCTTTATGAGAGCGATTTCTATCAGTATACGTTTCTGTGTGGCAAATTTTACCTGATTGCCAAGCTCTGAAAATACTCTAATATATCTGATTAGAGTCTCCGATTTTATGAGCTTTGCCTCTTCCTTTAAGGCCTCTAGATTGTCCCTTGAAATATCAAGTACTTCCTCCATATCGTCAGAACTTTGCAGTAGAAGCAGATTGCGCAGATACCACGTAAAATCATTTACTAACTGCCCAAGCTCTCTTCCCTCGTCCACGAGATCTCCTAGTATACGGATGGCACGAGTCACATCCTCGTCGAGTATACAACGCAGAAGCTTTGAAAAGACCTCCGTGTCTACCGCTCCGAGCACCTCTAGTACATTGTCATATGTAAGAGTCTCTCCCAGATGAAATGCGATACACTGATCTAAAAGACTGAGTGCGTCTCGCATAGATCCGTCTCCTGCCTTCGCCACATATCTGATGGCGCGCTCCTCAACATCCACTTGTTCCTGCTCCATTAGATCACTGAGCCTTGCAGCTATGGTATCTATGGAAATCCTGTGAAAATCATAGCGCTGACAGCGTGACAGGATCGTAATAGGGATCTTGTGTGCTTCTGTCGTAGCCAGTATAAATATAACATAACCAGGCGGCTCTTCAAGTGTTTTCAGTAGAGCATTGAAGGCTCCCGCCGAAAGCATATGCACCTCATCTATGATATATACTTTGTATTTGCCCTCTGTAGGACGGTAAGTTACTTCCTCTCGGATCTGCCTGATATTATCAACACCGTTGTTTGATGCCGCATCGATCTCTATGACATTCATAGAAGAGCCCTCTGCGATCGATTTGCACGATGGGCATTCACCGCACGGACTGCCGTCCACCGGATGCTCGCAGTTTACCGCTTTGGCAAATATCTTTGCTACGGTAGTCTTTCCGGTACCTCTCGTGCCGCAAAACAGATATGCATGTCCTATTCTATCAGCTTTTATCTGATTCTTGAGTGTTGTTACTATGTGTTCTTGTCCTTTTACATCCTCAAATTCCTGTGGACGGAACTTACGATATAGGGCCTGATAAGACACGCCTTTTCACCTTCCTTATATTATCGTTTTGATTAATCTCCAAAGCATATGCCAGTGCGTTTTGCCTCCTTAATCATCTGGCTCTTTGGATCAACCATCTTAAGTTTTCCTGCAACATCAGCCAAAGGTATTCTCTTTGTCTTACCATTGACCATGCCGATCATATATCCATAATCCTCGTCCATGATGGCTTTTGCTGCTGCTGAACCGAGTCTTGTACAGAGTACTCTGTCATATGGGCATGGGCTTCCACCTCGCTGTGTATGTCCAGGAACAGCAACTCTTACTTCAAGTCCCAATTTCTCGCTTATACGGTCCGCAACTTCATAGGATACTGATGGGTATTTTCTATCAGCAACCTTCTGTTTATACTCTTTTTTGGAAAGGGCTGCATCCTCTTTAGAGATCGCTCCCTCTGCTACCGCAAGAATGGTAAATCCTTTGCCGTCCTTTGTTCTCTTGTGAATAGCCTCGATTACTTTATCAATGTCATATGGTATCTCAGGAAGCAGAATGATATCAGCACCGCCCGCAACACCTGCATAGAGTGTGAGCCAACCTACTTTGTGTCCCATTACTTCAACTATAAATACACGGTTGTGTGATGCTGCTGTAGTATGAATGCAGTCTATAGCATCTGTTGCAATATTTATAGCACTCTGGAAACCAAATGTAACATCTGTGCCATAGATATCATTATCAATAGTCTTTGGAAGATGAATAATGTTAAGACCCTCTTCGCGAAGAAGATTTGCTGTCTTCTGTGTACCGTTTCCTCCAAGAATAACAAGACAATCAAGACCAAGCTTGCGATAGGTACTTTTCATCGCTGCTACCTTGTCAAGTCCGTTCTCATCCGGTACCCTCATAAGCTTAAATGGCTGTCTTGATGAGCCGAGTATAGTTCCACCTTTTGTCAGGATTCCTGAGAAATCCTTAGATGTAAGTATCCTGTAGTTCTCGTAGATAAGTCCCTTGTATCCATTTTCAAAACCATAGATCTCAAGTTCGTCAACATTTGCAGAAAGTGCCTTTACTACACCTCTCATAGCTGCGTTTAATGCCTGACAATCTCCTCCACTAGTAAGCATTCCAATTTTTTTCATCGTTGCTACCTCCTTAATTAAGTTGCCTTGTAAAATGATCAGCCTCTGTATTCTTTATCTTTTGCCTCTTCTTTAAGTCTGTCTTCCTCCGGCATGAGCTTTCTGAAAATGCGCTCAAATATCCATTCATATGCTAGCGCAACCGCTGTAGGAAGAATAATAATGACTATCGGTAAAAGATATAAAAGCACAAGTGATACCCCAAATATAAAAATTACAACTACTGTCCATGGCAAATTTGCTATAAGTATCAGAAATGTATTTTTCAGTGTGATCTTTGCTGTCTGCTCAAATCTCGATACATATGCAAATGTATAAATCGACCATGCAGTTATAAAAAGTGCCATGATAATAAATACAACATTGAGTGCGCCCCAGCTCTGACCAGCCTTTAGGCCCATCCAGGTAATATAGATATCTCCAAGAAGAATTAGTATTATCACAAGTTGTATGATCCAGGTTTTTTCTGCCTGCTTGAAATTGCGCTTAAACGATCCCCAGAATCCGCTCCATACATAACCCTCGTCATGATGGATAACCCTGCGTGCCGTGTCATAGAGTGCCACTGATGCCGCACCTATCGTAAATACCGGTATGCATGCAATGATCCAACATATACTTAGGATCACCATATCAACAACCTTATTTAAGCCTCTGAAAAAACCGTTATCATAATTAAATATTTTGTCCATTTTAAAGTACACTCCTAATGTCTATTTCTTTCCCTATTTAATTCACGTTTTTTCTCGTATCTTTCTTCCCTTTGTTTTTTGCGTTCCTCAGGTGTCAGACGTTCCTTTTTCCTGCCAATATACACATTCCATTTCATATATGCTTCCTGTGCATTCTTTGATTTGTAGATCACATTTTTCTCCTCACCTACGATATCAGTGATACTATACCATCCTCTGTCATACATGAATTCTGCCTGTTTTCCTTCTAATTCTTTATTGCCAAGTACAAATTTGTGTATTGCATGCTGCTGTCCCATTATGCCTTCGCCTCCTTGCTTACTTCTTTCAATACATAGTCTACCGCTTCCCTTAGATGCTCATCCTTTTCGTACTGCTCGCTGTCTTTTAACTGTTTTGCCTCACCTATACTAAACATATCGCGCAGCAACACCTGGTGATGCTCTACCGGGATATATGACACCTTGTTCTCAAACATGGCTTTTAGCACATAGTATTGCACCGTCCGCCCTCGCTTTGTAGCAGACAGTGATACTATATTATCTACCATACATACGCCAAGGCTCTCGCTATATATGATCTGTTTCTTCTGAAACATGTTTTACCTCCGAAAATTGCATACACACTATTTACCGCCGTGTGATAGCGTAGCTTGCGTTTCCTTACAAAATATACATTACCGCTTATTTATGTACCGAAAAGACATACCATTTACATGATATCACATGAAGAAATGTTTTTCAAAAAAAATCGTCAGTTTATTCATCTGGCATTTATTTTTTTATCTTTTTGGTTATAGAATTATATCCAGATATATGTATACTATGTGTTAATAAAAAATATAGGAGATACAAATATTATGAAGAAAGCAGCCGTTTTAAATGACCTGTCCGGCTTTGGAAAATGCTCTCTAACGGCAGCCATTCCTGTACTGTCTGCACAAGGCATACAATGCTGTCCACTTGCTTCCGCAGTGCTGACAAACCAGACAGGCTATGAGCATTTTAAGTGTACTGACCTGACATCCATGATTCCTGACTATATTGATGTCTGGCAGAAAAACAGAGCACATTTTGATGGAATTTACAGTGGATATATGACCGGATCAAAACAGATTGAGCTTTTCATTGATTTTTTAGATGCATTCTATAAAGATGATACACTTCTACTGGTCGATCCCGTGATGGGCGATGACGGCAGAACCTACGGCATATATTCAAATGAACTGCTGGATATGATGAAAATTTTATCCCGCAAAGCCGATATAATCACACCAAATCTGACCGAAGCTTGTCTATTGGCAGATTACGATATTGCCAAAGTATATCGGGACACAAGAAAAGATATACTTCTTCCATTAGCAGCAGAGATTGCCAGAAAACTGCGCACCCTCTCCGGTAAAAAGCAGGATGTCATCATTACAGGAATAAAGTGCAAAGATGATAAAACACCTTTTATCTATAATCTTGTGACCACCTCAAATGGATCAAGCACACAAAGATCGCATTTTTTCGATATGAGCTTTTCGGGGACTGGAGACCTGTTTGCCTCTGTCATATGTGGAAGCAGACTTAACGGATTTTCCACAGAAGAATCTGTAAAACGGGCCGGCAAATTCATCTATGACAGCATTGCTGATACTATGAACGATGATGCTGCACCAAATGACGGTGTCAATTTCGAAAAATTTTTGTATGAGCTTATGTAACCCTCTGTATGATTATATTAAATTGGTTTAAAGGAGATAACGTATTATGAACACTCAAGTTAGAAAACTTACATTTACTGCACTCTTGGCAGCTATGATAACTATTTTTACTGCATATATCTGTCACATACCTGTCGGTCAGAATGGTGGATATATTCATTTCGGTGACAGCCTGATATATATCGCTGCCTGCCTGTTACCATGGCCATATGCCATGGCAGCCGCTGCTATCGGTGGCGGTATGGCCGATCTGCTCACCGCACCTCTATGGGCACCTGCTACTATTATTATAAAAGCGCTTATATCTATTCCATTTACAAATAAATCGGATAAAATTATTACTGTCAGAAACGTGATATCAACAATTATAGCCTTTGTTATTTCTGCAACAGGATACGCAATTGCAGAGGCATTTATCACTTTTGGTTTTACTAAAGAAGCATTTACAGGACTTGTCGCAATTATACCAGTTTCGGTGCCTGGAAGTTGTATACAAAGTGGTGGAAGTGCTATAATATTTATTATTCTTGGACTGGTACTTGACAAAGTAGGTTTCAAGAAAAGATTTTTTAGTCTGGAGGCGGATAAATAATGGCAGATATAATATATACTTACAAGAATGAAGTGTATGCAAACATTACAAACAAATGCGACTGTGCTTGTACATTCTGCATACGCTCGCAAAAGGATGCCATCGGTGATGCAACTACACTGTGGCACAAGGTTGATCCTACATATGATGAGATAATCTCTGCAATCGACGCATTTGATTTTACAGGTTATGAGGAGTTTGTTTTCTGCGGATATGGTGAACCTACATGTGCGCTCGACATTCTTGAAAAAACAGCTAAATATGTTAAAGAAAAATATAAGCTCCCTATCCGTGTAAACACTAACGGACTCGGCAATCTATACCACGGAAGGGATATTGTGCCTGAGCTGGCTGAGTACATTGATTCAGTTTCCATCAGCTTAAATGCTGCAAATTCCAAGGAATACAATAAGGTCACAAGGCCAACCTTCGACAATGCTTATGAAGCCATGCTTAGTTTTGCTGAGGAGTGCAACCGTATGATCAAACATACGCAGCTTTCTATCGTGGATGTACTTCCAGACGAGGATATAAAGACTTGTCAAAAGATTGCTGATGAAAGAGGTATTCATCTAAAGATTAGACATTTTTCGAATTAGGAACTAAAACTTCCTTCATTTATGTTATAATCAAACTACATAATAACAAACATTAAAAGGAAATCCATATGAACTCATATGAAGCCAACATAAACAAATTAGATACTGAACACACAAATACCTCTTCTGAGCACACTCACGTCCTAGAAGACGGTACAATTGTCACACACACCCATGACCACTCTCATCCTCACCACCATGAAAATACAAAAGCTGTGCTAAACCGCATGAGCCGCGCAATCGGACATATGGAGTCCATAAAGCGCATGGTCGAGGACGAACGTGACTGTTCCGAGGTTCTCATACAGATTGCCGCTGTCCGCTCAGCCATCAACAATATAGGAAAGATCATCCTTGAGGATCATATCAATCACTGTATCGTTGATGCAGTTGAGACTGGCGACAAAAAAGCCCTCGATGCGCTGAATGAAGCTATTGAGAAATTTGTCAAATAATATGATTATCTATGCTTCAAGCACTCCATCCAGCACATTCTCTATATCTTTTCTTGAAGCTTTCACAGATCCCTGCACCATGACAGGCTTTCCACCGCCCCTGGCTTCGAGCTTATTTCTGAGTGCAGCTGCAATATTGTTGCAATCCACGTTCTTACTTCCGATGATGAAACTGTAACCGTCATCATCGCTTCCTGTAAATACGGCACTCACACCGCTGTATTTCTCGACAAGTTTGTTTACACAACCTCTGGCGGCATTAGAATCAAGATCCGCCTCGAAAAGTATTGCATTGTCTATGTCTGTCGGAAGACTTGCGATTTTGTAATCCATGAGCTCTGCCTTTGCTGTTCCAAGCTCTGATTTAAGTGACTGGTTAGCAGCCTTGAGTTTTGTAACGTTATCCACAATAGCTTCCTGATTTGTGGTAAATATCCCCATCAATTCGGAAATTATCTCTGATTTCTGTCTAAAGGCCTCAAGTGCCCTGAATCCACAGAGGATGCTTATTCTTACTCCGCCCTTATAATTCTGATAATTCATAACTTTAAGCATACCGATCTCGCCCGTGCGCTTTACATGCGGTGCACAACATGCGCAGACATCATATCCCGGCACAGTAACTATCCTGACCTGACCTTCAATCTCGATTTTACTTCTGTACTCAAGGCTCTCCAGCTCTGCCTTTGACGGATATGTAATCTCGATCGGAATATTTTTTGTGATGGCTACATTTACCTCTCGCTCCACATCTGCTATATCCTCTGGTGAAATCACTCCACCAAAGTCCATGGTCACAACAGAATCACTCAGATGAAATCCAACATTTTCAAATCCAAAACGGCTATGAACTATTCCTGAGAAAATGTGTTCCCCGCTGTGCTGCTGCATATTATAAAAGCGGTGCTGCCAGTTAATTTTTCCAGTCACATGTGAACCTGCCGGAATGGCATTATCAACTGTATGTGTAATCGCACCATTTTTTATCTGAACATCAACCACATTTATTCCGTTTATGCTTCCCTTGTCCGGGCTTTGTCCACCCTCCTCCGGGAAAAATAAAGTCTGATCGAGCACTAGCTCGTACAGATTGTCTGTATCAGCCTTTGGCTCACACGATAAAACTGTGGCTTCAAATTCTGTCGCATATGCATCATTGTCGTATAATCTTACTGTTTCTTTTGTACTCATAATATTTTCCTCACTTATTTTAATAAGTAAATAATACTACAGATTTTTTATGACCTCAACTCTTGTGACAACACCATTTCTCATACTGTCTACCCTGAGTGCACAGTCTTTGTAATACACACAGGCTCCAATTGCCACGCTTTTTCCCTCACTCTGTAGTTTTTCGCATACAACATCACGAAGTAACCTGGTTTTTTCCTCTGGGATGCTGGCTCCTGTGATAAGGTTTGCGTGTGCTATCGTCTGACTGCCACGGCATATCATGTGATCTGTCTCGTCAAAACTGCAGAAGAGGAATTTTCTGACTGCAAATAGTGCAGCTATAGCACCGATTCCCACAAGAGTCTCATATACATTGAGGTGCTCCACTATCATCTGCCTTGCTGTAGCAAACAGAAGCACCTCTATTATTGTACCAGGCTGGTGTGTGCACAGCATTTTTACAAATTCGACACCAATCGCAAGTGACATCACATACTCCATGTAGTATTGCAGTTCAAGTTCATTCTGCCATATATCAAAAAAACAGCGACCTATAAGCCTTACTATGAGCACAACTATCACAAATACAAGTAATGCTGACAGCGCAAGCTCCACATAAGCTGCTATATTCTTCATTGTTTTCCTAAAATATAGTTTCATCATCTTTTATTCCTTTCGTTTTATAACTCAATTATACATGTCTAAACTCTTCGTCTGCAACCATTCTTTGAAATGTTCATTATATTATTATACTAAAAACTCCCACATAACCTTTCAAATTATGTGGGAGCCTTTGAGCGAAATTTTATTTTTTATATTTTCTCCCGCTTTAACGGGGTATATTTTCATTGCCTGAAAACATCCACGGCAATAAAGTTCTAATTAAATTATTTGATAAATCCAACTTGCTTGCAAATTTCTTCTGTTGCAGCGTCTTTTTTCTTATTGAACTCAACTTTCTGCTGCTCGAACCAGTTGTTGCCCTCTGCATCAATAGATACGATGAGTGGTCCGAACTCTTTTACGCGGCAGTTCCAAAGTGTCTCAGGCATTCCAAGATCTCTCCACTCAGCGCGGACGATCTCCTCAACCTCTGTTGCGGCTACTACGGCATTTCCGGCAGGGAATACGCAGTGGATTGCGCCAAACTCTTTACATGCGCGCTCTGTGTTCTCTTTCATTCCACCTTTTCCAATGATGACACGAACACCTGACTCTTTTACGAATTCGTATTCGAATTTCTCCATACGCATACTTGTTGTTGGTCCGACAGATACCATCTCGAATTTGTCATTCTCGAGTGGGCGGATGATCGGTCCTGCGTGGAAAATTGCATTGTTTCTTACGTCTACAGGAAGCTCTCTGCCTTCCTCAACGAGACGACGGTGTGCAACGTCACGGCATGTTGTCATGCTTCCGTTTAAGTATACGATATCTCCGATCTTTATTCCTTTAAGATCCTCTGCTGAGATTGGTGTTGTTAAGATTGTTTTTCCATTAATTCTCTCTACCATTATAATTCCACCCCCGAATGTGTTGTGATTGTATAGTTAAGGTCCTTATCAAAAACAATGTGTCCGCGTCTGTGGCTCCAGCAGCCTACATTTACGGCTACACCGATTGTAGATGGATGACGGGCTGTGTTCTCGATGTTTACACCCATTACTGAGTATTTTCCACCCATTCCCTGAGGTCCAAGGCCGATAGCGTTGATTCCATCCTCGAGAAGTGTTTCCATCTTTGCGGCTCTCTCGTTGTCGTTGTGTGAACCGATCGGGCGCATAAGTGCTTTCTTTGATAAAAGTGCTGCTGTCTCAACTGATGTCGCTACACCTACACCTACGAGGAGAGGTGGGCATGCATTTAAACCATAAGTAGTCATAACATCCATTACGAATTTTGTAACTCCCTCATAGCCCTCTCCTGGCATAAGTACCATGGCTTTTCCAGGAAGTGTACATCCACCGCCTGCCATGTATGTGTAGATCTCGCATTTATCGCTGTTTGGCACGATATCCCAGAATACTGTAGGTGTTCCTTTTCCAACGTTTTTGCCTGTGTTGTACTCGTCAAAAGTCTCAACACTGTTATGGCGGAGAGGAGCCTCAAATGTAGCCTTTACGACTGCCTCTTTTAAAAGTCCCTCAAGCTCATCGATAAGTGGGAATTTTGTTCCGCATTTAACCCAGAACTGGAGTACTCCTGTGTCCTGGCAGCTTGGGCGGTTGAGTTTTACTGCAAGCTCCTGATTTCTGAACATTGTATCATAGATTGTTTTTGAAAGAGGACTATCCTCTTTGTCACGGAGCTCTGTCAGTTTTTCAACGACATCATCCGGTAATTTTTTTGCTATATGAGCAATGAAATTTGCCATATAGGTGGTAAGCTGTTCTACCTGTTTCTCGTTTGACATATTTTTTCCTCCTAATATAAATCATGCAAATGATTGGATCCTGATTTAATTTTTGTAACTGTTCAGTACCTTCACAGTTGCGAGCCGCAAGCGCATTAGAATCAGCT
>CAVICC010000064.1:0-15280 GCA_963641405.1 bacterium
TGATTCTAATGCGCTTGCGGCTCGCAACTGTGAAGGTACTGAACAGTTACGTGAAATTTACAAATTTAATCTATATCCCGCGCCCCAGACCGTCTCTATGATCTGTGGATTTCGCGGATCATTTTCTATCTTTTCCCTGATGCGGTTGATATGCACCATGACTGTCGCGCTGTCTCCGGCATAGTCATATCCCCATATTTTTTCAAAAAGAGTCTCTTTTGAGAAAACAATATTCGGATTAGTTGCCAAAAATTTAAGAAGCTCAAATTCCTTATTTGGAAATTTGATTTCCTCACCATCCTTGTATACTTTCCAGCCGCGAAGCATGATACGCAGATTTCCTATATCGATCTCATCTGTTTTTTTATTGCTGCCGGATAGATTTTCGTTATCTGTACGTCTGCCGGCATCATTTCTATTTACGTCACTTCTGTTTATGTCATTTCTGGTTATTCCATTTCCGTAAATGCCGCTTACATCATTGCCACTTTCTGCGCCGTCACCGTACAAGTTGCGATTTTTCGTCAGTCTGTCATACTGTTTCAGATGTGCCTGCACCCTTGCTAAAAGCTCAGCCGGATCAAACGGCTTTGCGATATAATCGTCCGCGCCAAGTCCGAGTCCTCTTATTTTGTCGATCGTTTCTGTCTTTGCCGTTACCATCAGTATCGGTATATCTACCTTATCGCGGATTTTCTTACATATATCATATCCGCTTATGCCCGGCAGCATGATGTCGAGTATGAGCAGGTCATAGTCACCGTTTATTATCATATCAGCTACGTTTGTATCATCATTTTTTACCTCGACTTCGTATCCGCCTATCTCCAGATAATCATGCTCTAAAAGAGCGATTTCCTCATCATCCTCTACTATCAGAATTTTTGCCATATGTCATCTCCACACAAAATCCATTGTCATTGCAGGCACTTATCGTGCCATCCTGCTGCTCCACTATATATTTGCATACGTAAAGTCCCAGTCCGCTACCGTCATTTTTGCTGTTTCTGGACTCATCACCTCTATAGAACTGCTCAAATACATGCGGCAGCTTATCCTCATCAACTCCCACTCCGTTATCCTTGAAACGGATCGTGACAGTTTTGTCCGTCGCTGTGAGAGTTATTGATATTTCAAGAGCTTCTGCCCTGCTGTATTTGATACTGTTTTCGAGCAGATTGTCCATCACTCGCCTCATCTGTGCAGGATCGATGCTCACACTATAGTCAGTATATTTTTGAAGCCTATTGTCCGGGTTAGCTGTGTCTTCATATTCCTTTATTTCGTTGCTATGCCTGTCATAATCCTGTACTTTATCAGCTTCAATATACAAACTCAGATGATATTTCCGCTCCACCTCTTCATCCGCATTTTTATCATCCACATATTTTTGCAGCCAGCTTTTCATATCGACATTCTGCCTGAAAAACGGCATATTTCCTGTCTCAAGCTTTGAAAAGAAAAACAGCTTTTGCAGTAATACCTCCATATCACAGGCTTTCCTGTACGATATCTCAAGATACTTCTTCTGCTTTTTGGGTGTATTTGCCACACCGTCAAGCATGCCCTTTATAAAGCCTTTTACCGATGTAAGCGGTGTACGGAGATCATGTGAGATACCTGAAACCATTTCCGTGCGCGCTCTCTCGTATTCCTTTGTCTTTTCGATATTTTCTTTAAGATGCGCCTGCATATTGTTAAAGGTGGTACACACCTCGGCAAATTCATCATTTTTATCATATACTACAGGTTCATCAAAATTACCGGCATTTACCCTGTTTGCGGCATCGTTAAGCTCATCAACAGGCTCCATGATACGTTTTATCATGAGTTTCGTAAATGCCTGTGAACACAACAGCAGACCTATTATCACAACAATTCCTGCCACGATAAATGCTATAAAAAACATCTCAACAATCCCCATGTCTATGCCATGTATATAGTTTTCCTGATCATAACATGCCGCGTATATATGATATATCCCACTTCCGCTGTCAGCAGGAGCTTCAAACGTATATGCTACTATCGTGACATTTTCCATGTTGTAAAGCTTCAGCTCGTTTTTCTGAAGCTTTGTACTTTCAATTTCCTCTATGCACTCATTCTCACGGTGCTTAAGGTTTGAATAAATTTTGTTTTTATCCTGATCTGACACGTACAGCTCATAGTTATATTCTGATAGGGAATCGGAAAGCTGCTCCCAATATGTTTTTTCTCCATTACCATCAACACGGCTATCATCCGAACCTATTCCATCAAGTATCCCCTGCACCTCATACACATGATCCGCAAGCTCCGCATTCTGCTGTATGACCTGCATTATCTCACCTTTAAATAAAAGCGCGCAGACACCGCCCACACTAAAAAGTATGAGCAGTGCCATTAAAACCATTATTGTATTTGATATAAAAATTTTCTTTTTCATATGTTTATAATAGTCTACTTACCTGCTTTCTGCAATATTACCACGATACATATTCCCGCAAGGAAACAGATAAAATTGAATGTGCCTAGTGACAGTGCTGCGACCGACTTATCAAGTGTTGTCGGTCCCATGACTATCGCGTATAAAGAGCCAAGCATAAGTCCAAGGATCATATACATAGTCTGTGGTCTGTATTTATCCAGACAGACCTTTATGCCCTTTACCACGCTGAGTGCCCCTGCTATGACTCCAAATCCGAAGATCATAACGCCCGGCAGATATTTAAGGTTCAGATGCAAAAGCTCTTTTACCGCTGATATGACAGGCAGATAAAGTCCGAATATAAGAAGCAGTGTAGAACCTGATATTCCCGGCAGAAACATAGCCGATATAGCGATCATTCCTACTACAAAGATGTAAAAAAACATCGGTATGCCAAGCTTTGAAAGATCTGCTCCTGTAAGAAAACTCGTATGATTTAAAAATGTTATGGCAACTACTATGACGATGCCGAAAAGTGCATAAAGTACATTCAGCTTATTTTCCGTAAATGCAGTTTTTTCCTCTTTTACGACTACAGGTATCGATGCCACTATAAATCCCATAAACAGTGAGCTTACCGCATATATGTGTGACTGGAATATATTGGATAGCACGAGCACCGCACCTATCATTCCTGCCACCCAGCCAATGCCTAGCTTTGCCAGATATATGAATGCATCCTTTCTCTTTTGTCCTCTCTCGTACACTATGTCATTGATGCTTCCAATGAATTTGTCATAAAATCCAAGTATAAATGCTATCGTGCCTCCCGACACTCCCGGCACACTGTCCGCCAGTGCCATGCACACTCCGTTAAAAAATTGTCTGATCATAAAAAACCTCCTGTTGTCTGACTGTACTTAATATACTCCGCACAGTTAAACTCACAGGAGGTAATTTCTAAACAATACCTAAACTTTTATTCCGAGAAGCTTGTTTGTATTCTCTAACCATGAATATTTGCAAGATATTGTATACACGAATGTGCTGCCACATTCCCCTCTCCGATAGCTTTCGTGTACTGATAAGGTCTGCCCGTGCAGTCTCCTGCCGCAAAACAGCCCGGTATCTTTGTCTGCTGTGCCCTATCCACCACTATATGTCCGTTTTCGATCTCAAGCTCAGGCATAAGCTTTGACGGTGCGATAGCGTTTCTAAGGCAGAATACTCCGTCCACGCTCTCGGTCTTTCCACTGCGAAGCGCAATGCCCTCCACAAACGACTCTCCTATTAATCCGACAGGCATATCCTTTGATATCTTTACATTGGAAAGCTCTATCCTGCTATCATTAAACGTAGGAAAATACAATACTTCTGCAGCCAGATCAGCGAGGTATTCTACCTCATGCTCATACTTTTTGTCGTTGCATATAACTGCGATCTTTTTATCCTTATAAAACATGCCGTCACAGGTGGCGCAGTAACTAAGCCTCTTTCCGAGCAGCTCATCCTCTCTGTCAAGCTGCTTTGCAGACATCACGCCCATGCACAATATGAGTGTCTTTGCCTCATACATCTCATTGTCTGCAAGCACCATAAAGCTCTTGCCTGTGGACATGATATTGGTCACTGTCTTTTCAGTGATTGACAGTCCTGCCGCCTCTATGTGCTCCTCAAACCACAAAAGCAGCTCCTGTCCGCTTATCTCAGGAAAACCTGGATAGTTTGTGATTTTTTCCGCTTTCTGCACCTTATCGCTTAAATTCTTTGAGCCAAACCAGATAAAATCCTTTTTATAAGTTTTAAGGTTGAGCGCAGCTGATAAACCTGCCGGTCCTGTTCCTATTATAATGCTATCGTACATATTTTACCTTCCTTACTTAAACTTCCCATACGTAGTATGTTGATTCATTTATAAACAATGCAATTTTATCGCCTCTATATACTCCTGCGCATACCTCGAAAGCATTACACCCTTTCTGGTGATAATGCCTATCTGCATATACTCTTCCATATCAAGCGGCTTTGATATGATATTCTTTCCGTTTAACTCTGCCGATATGACTCCCGAGCACACAGTATATCCGTTTAGTCCTATAAGCAGATTAAAAAGCGTGGCACGGTCGCGCACTCTTATATTTTTCCTGCTGTCGAGTGTGCTGACAAACTCCTCCGAAAAATACTGCGAATTGTATTCGCCCTGCTCGTATGTCAAATACGGATAATCCTGCAGATCCTCCATCGAAATGCTATCCTTTTGCGCCAGCGGATGGCTGTCACATATGAACACATGCGGTGATGCCGTAAAAAGCTCAGTAAATTCAAGCTCATTTCGTTTTAACATCTTTGACAGCACTTCGGTATTTTTAGAGCTAAGATATATGACTCCAAGCTCACTTTTCATGTTTGTAACGTCCTCTATGATCTCGTGTGTCTGCTCTTCTCTTATGGTAAAGTCATACTGACACGCATCAAATTTCCTTATAACATCCACGAACGCATTTACAGCAAACGAATAATGCTGGCAGGATACCGCAAAATGCGGCTTGCTGACCACATCATCCTTGTAAATGCCCTCTATGAGATCTATCTGCTCTAACACCTGTCTGGCATATCCTAAGAATTTCTCTCCCTCGCTTGAGAGGATCACGCCTTTGTTTGTCCTTATAAAAATGACTATCTGCATCTCTTTTTCGAGATCATGTATCGCGCTGGTGACAGTGGGCTGTGACACAAAAAGCTGCTTTGCCGCCTCTGTTATGTTGCCGCACTCTGCCACCGCTGTCACGTATTTAAGCTGTTGTAATGTCATGTAATATCGAAGCCTCCGACTTTTTCTTACTTCGAATGTCTATTAAGTTCATAAAACACTCACGTACCTGCATATTTACTAATATGCATATTTTACATTTAAAAAGCTTGTTGGGATAATTGTAAGTAATCATGACCTTCCTGCTGTATTATCCGGAAAGCCTCATTATAGGAAAGCCCTGTTTTATTGCAGATATCCACAACGCTGTCGTATTCAGGGTATATTTTTACACTGTTGCCGTGTGAGCATACCTTGATAACGGCCTCTCCGACAGATGTTTTTATGCTGCGTGTTTCTCTTTTTAAGATACTGCGCTCCATCTCCACGCGACGTATGCCTATAGTGGTGGTTTCTTCAAAAATGATATCCGAAAGCTTTGAAATATCCTCTTTTTTGCAGATCACATTGAGCTGATATGCCGGTCTGTTCTTTTTCATAAAAACCGGAGTGTAATGCACATCTCTGGCTCCCGCCTTTATGAGCTTGTCCATAACAAATCCAAGATTTTCACCGGTGCAGTCATCGATATTGCTCTCGAGCTTGTATATTTTATCTGCTGTATCATCAATTTTTGCTGTACTGATATCACTTATTATGCTATTTCGAGCCTTTCTAATGTCAGATATTTCATTACTGTCCGTATCACTTATATCTGTCTGTGCTGCATAATTATCAGTTCTGTTCTCATCACGATCTATATCTTCTATGAGCATAGCGCGTAACATGGAAGGACATTCATATTCACGCTTTCCTGCACCTATGCCTATTTTTCTGATAACATACTGTTCCGGCAGTTTCTTTTCCGTACAAATGGCTGCCGCAACAGCCGCTCCGGTAGGTGTAACTAACTCGCCCTTTACCTCGGTCTGCTTCAGTATCAAGCCGCTCTCAGCTACGATATTGCACACTGCCGGCACTGGTATAGGAAGTATTCCATGCGCGCATCTGACAGTGCCGCATCCCTCTGCCAGATATGGTATGACCACATCAGTTATTCCCAGATTATCCAAGCAGACTGCTGCCGAAATGATATCCACTATCGAGTCTATTGCACCTACCTCGTGGAAATGCACTTCATCTATTGTAGTACCATGAGCCTTTGCCTCTGCTCTTGCCAGCACTGCAAATATGTCTTTTGCTATGTGTCTGGCATTATCTGTCATGGTAGTACCGTCAATTATTGAATTAACCTCTGCAAGCCCTCTGTGGGTATGATGATGGTGATGTGTGTGTTCATGCGCTGCACCGTGCGTGTGAATGTGTCCATACAGATATTCCATGTCATGATCATGATTATCCAGCTCATGAGCCAGTACCACATCAAAATCGCATACATCCAGACCAGCCTTTTTCACTCTGCTTATCTTTATCTCAAATCCATCTGCCGGAACTGTTTTTAATACCTCTTTAAGCACCTGCTCATCTGCTCCAAGATCCAACAATGCAGCAACAAACATATCTCCACTTATGCCCGACTGACAATCTAAATATAACTTTGTCATTTCTTCTCTCCCAATCTGTTGATCTGTGTTGCCATATATCCTGCACCATATCCATTGTCAATATTGACCACAGCTATGCCATTGGCACAGGAATTAAGCATCGTAAGAAGCGCAGACACTCCACCGAAATTAGCACCATAGCCCACAGAAGTAGGAACTGCTATGACCGGTTTATCCACCAGCCCACCTATCACGCTTGCCAATGCGCCTTCCATGCCAGCTACCGCAACAACACAGTTAGCACTCTGTACCAGCTCCACCTTTGAAAGCAGTCGGTGTATGCCGCTTACTCCCACATCATATATACGCTCCACATTGCTTCCGAAAAACTCGGCTGTCTGTGCTGCCTCCTCTGCCACCGCTATATCTGCTGTTCCTGCCGTACAAACTGCGATTTTTCCGATACGCTTTTTGTCCTTTTTCTCATATTTTAAAATGTGCGAAATGTCATCATATGTCACCTGTGGAAATTTATCCATAATGATATCTGCCTGATGCTGTGAGGCTCTTGTTCCAAGCACCTCTCCCTCATCCTTTAAAATGCGCTCATATATGCCAAGCAGATGTGGATCTGCCTTTCCCTGACAGTAGACCACTTCCGCAAAACCTGAGCGTATGTGCCTGTGCGAGTCTATTTTGGCATATCCCATCTCCTCATATGGTTCTCTTTTGAAAAATGCCTCTGCCTCTTCTATAGATATAGTTCCCTTTTTCACATTTTCAAGGAGCTCATGTGTGTCCATTTTTGTCACCTCTGTAAGTTTGTTACCTGTATATATTACTGAATAGTTACCTATTTACATTATGGTTCATAACCCTATAGTAATATACCACGCTTACATTTAAATAATATAAAAATCATGAATTATTTACGCTTACTATAATATTCATCAATCACATCGCATGCCGGCTTCTCATAAATCTCATAATAAGGATGATCTGCCGCCTCAATCTTTGAATAAAGCTTGCTATGCCATGACCATACCGCCATGCCGTTTACCCAGTCGCGCTTGTCCACAGCCTCTGTCATTGCCTTAAACCAGTCAGCCTGCCCCTGCAAATCAACATTGCCCCTGACTTCCCAGTTATTTGGCACAAGATTTGACCCGACAGTCGACATGCAGCCGCATTCTGCAAAGAAAAACGGCTTGTTAAATTCTTTAACTACAATTTCTATACGGTCTAGCTGATTGTCCCAATCATCTATCGGATAATATCCACTTGATGAGATCACATCCACGCAATCCCACCAGCGTATCTGATTTTCTTGATATTTATCAGTATTGTAGCTTACAAGCCCGCTGTATACACCCCGGATATCACTGATCAGCTGACGCCACTGCTGTTCTCTGTGCTCTGTCATGACCATCTCACATCCGGCTATGAACATATCACATTTCATGTTCTCTGCGATTGTCGCATAATGAAGCTGAAATCTCGTGTACGACTCAAACCATGGTCCCCATTTAGGTTCGCATGGCACATCATGATCAAAAAAGCTGATATGTGCTCTCCATGTGCCATCCTTACAGTTTACTGTCGGCTTTAATATCACCTTAAGACCAATACTCTTTGCATAGTCTGTCATTCTGATAAGCTCTTCGTCTGTCACATTGTACTCATGATCATACTCTATCTGCTCTGAATGTGGTGTGTCCTGCAGTCCACACGGCACAAATATCACTGTATCCGCATGAGTGCGCTCTTTCATCACGCGCAGACTCTCAAATGTCTCTTCTTTTTCAAATGTGCCCCTGTGTGCAAATGGAGCAAATGTAATACCTTTTATAAAATCCATGTTTATCAACGTCCTCATTTTTATTTTTTAGTTTTATCAGTTATTTTGGAATGATTATAGCAAATGAATTTTAAAATGTCACTAAAAAAGAAGTATTCAACTGTTGTGTACTTCTTTCTTCTTGTAAAAGTCCACAAGTTACATTAAAATCGATATAAATATAGTAAAAAAGGAGATGGACAGGTGATAACTAACAGCGACTGGATTATTTTAAATGCCATTACATACAAAATACAATCTATTTCTGATACCGATGATATGAGAATGGCACTCATGACCGGACTCGGACATCTTATAGAATATGATGCTGCATCTTTTTATATAGTATCTGCAGAGGATAAAAACGAGCTTTGTTCTCCGATCGGCATAAATTATTCCACTGCTGATATGCAAGACTACATTCATAAATATAAAGATATTGATTATTCAGAAGGACTTATGTCCGCAGGCAAAAATATAGCCTATCGCGAAAGTGATCTGATACCTGAGGAGGTCAGAGTAACCACAGATTATTATAAAATGGTCTACAATGTCCATGGTTGGCACTATTCCATTCATCTAAACATCAGCTATAACGAACACTTTCTTGGAGTCTTATCATTTTTCCGTAACAAGGGCAGAGAGAATTTTACGCAGGAACAGGTATTTATCCTCGACATGATAAAAGATCACCTGGCCTACAGACTTGAACAGGATTACATATATCGGAAAAACAAAAAACTTACTCTGCACCAGTGTATTGCTGACTATGGGCTCAGTAAAAAAGAAGCCCAGGTTTTAGAGCAGCTGATCCATGACAGTTCCTCCGATGAAATTGCATCAGTTCTAAATATTTCTGTCAGTACTCTCAGAAAACACTGCAATCATATATATAGTAAATTAGGTATAAGTCAACGTATACAACTCTACGATTTAATAGAACTATAATTCTACTAAATAGATAATCATATGCAAAGATTGGAATTAAAATAGAATTGAAGTGTTATTTTTTTAATGATTTAATATAGGCATAAAGAAACTATGTTGCAAAGAGGCAATCTTCCAGACCGGAAGACTGCCTCTTTTTTTTACAAGGAGGACTTAAAAATGAGAAAAGTAAAAGTCGCTGCTACACAGATGAGCTGCAGTTGGGACAAATCAGAGACATTAATGAAGGCAGATGCTCTTGTACGAAAAGCTGCCGGGGAAGGTGCTAATATCATACTTCTTCAGGAATTGTTTGAAACACCATATTTCTGTCAGCTTCAGAAATTTGAGTATTTCAACCTCGCAACAAAAGCCGAGGAAAATCCGGCTATAAAGCATTTCCAGAAAGTCGCTAAAGAGTTAAATGTGGTACTGCCTATCAGCTTTTTCGAAAAAGCCGGCAATACACAATTCAATTCGATTGCTATCATTGATGCGGACGGAGAAATTTTGGGAATCTATCGTAAAACACATATTCCAGACGGTCTTCCATATGCCGAAAAATTCTATTTTACCCCTGGAGACACCGGTTTTAAGGTATGGAATACTAAATATGGAACTATCGGTGTAGGTATATGTTGGGATCAGTGGTTCCCTGAAACAGCCAGAAGCATGGCTTTGCTCGGAGCTGAACTTCTCTTTTTCCCTACTGCAATTGGAAGTGAGCCAACATTAAAACATGACTCCTCTGCACACTGGAGAAATGCCATGGCAGGACACGCTGCCGCCAATATGATGCCGGTAATTGCCTCTAATAGAATTGGAACTGAAGCTGATGAGGATTCTTCCATGACATTCTATGGAAAATCCTTCATAGCTGACAATCACGGTGAAATCATAAAGCAGGCGGATGACCATACATCGCAGGTACTTGTCGCAGAATTTGATCTGGATACTCTGGCCGAGGAGCGCAGATTCTGGGGTATCTACCGCGACCGCCGTCCTGAAATGTACAAGACCTTATTAACTCACGGAGAATAGGAGGCAGCTTTCAATGAAAGAAAAAAACTTTAAACTGATTGATGCCATACTTACCGTTATATGTGTAGTTTTCGTAGCTGAGGCTGCAGCACCTGTTGCAGCCATCGGAAACTCACAATATTTCTGGTGGATATTCCTTATGATCACTTTTCTTCTTCCTTACGGCCTCATTTCTTCGGAATTAGGTTCCACTTATGATGGCGAAGGCGGATTATATGACTGGGTGTCTAAAGCTTTTGGCAAGAGATGGGGTGGACGCTGTGCCTGGTACTATTGGATTAACTTTCCACTGTGGATGGCCTCTCTTGCGGTAATGATTCCCCAGGTCATCAACCTTTTATCCGGTGGACAGATGGCTACACTACCTACAATACTTATAGAACTCGCATTTATCTGGATTGTTGTAATCATTAGCTTTTTCCCTGCCGGAAATAACACCTGGATTTTAAATATCTGTGCGGCAGTTAAAATTTTTCTGGCACTTTCAATCGGTGTAATTGGAGTATACAACGCAGTACACTATGGAGCAGCTAATAAAATCACTCCGGCATCGTTACTCCCAAGCTTTGATATTGACAGTATTTCATATATCTCTGTCATAATCTTTAATTTTCTGGGATTTGAAGTAATATGTACCTTTGCTCCTTCTATGAAAAATCCAAAAAAACAGATTCCTACAGCCATAATTGTTGCCGGTATCGTAATCATGGCAATCTACATGTTCTGTGCCTATGGAGTAGGTGTTGCCATTCCAGTCAGTGAAATAAGCACAAGCACTGGTCTTTTAGATGCTTTTGAACTGCTCCTTGGCGGTACAAACGGATTTTTCTTTATACTTGTGGCTTTGCTTTTTATAGTAACTCTGTTTGGAAATATGATTTCCTGGAGCTACGGTGTAAATGACGTAGCCTACTACGCGGCATCCAACGGTGATCTGCCTAAGATATATGCAAGACAGTCCCCAAAAAGAAAAATGCCTGTAGGAGCGGCACTTATGAATGGTATTGTAGCATCTGCGGTATGTATAGCTGCACCATTTATGCCAAATGAGGATATGTTCTGGTGTTTCTTCGCATTAAACGTCGTGATGCTTCTGGTGTCTTACTTACCTATATTTCCGGCTTTTTTAAAGCTTAGGAAAACAGATGCAGATACCAAAAGACCTTTTAAAGTACCTGGAAATAATCTGGTATTACATCTTATTGCCTATGCACCATTTGTGATGATCATAATTTCACTTATCTTCTGCGCCATACCGTTAAGTTTTGATGCAGAAACACTTGAATCAGTTTTGCCTATTACAATCGGTTCAATACTCTTTATTGTAATAGGAGAAATAATAGTACGAATCAACCGAACAAAGGAGGCTTAATAGTATGTCAAAAATAATTAAAAATTCAACTCCAAAACAGGATGGCTTCAGAATGCCTGGAGAATTTGAGCCACAGGAAAGGATTTACATGATCTGGCCGCAAAGACCGGACAACTGGAGAAATGGTGCCAAGCCGGCACAGAAAGCTTATGCCGATGTAGCGATTGCAATAAGTAAATATACTCCTGTTACCATGCTTGTCAACTACGATCAGTATGACAATGCCAGAGCACATCTTCCGGAAAATATCCAGGTTCTTGAAGCTACATCAAATGATGCATGGGTCAGGGATTGTGGTCCGACATTTCTTGTAAATGATGAAGGTAAACGTCGTGCCTGTGACTGGACATTTAATGCCTGGGGCGGACTTGTAGATGGTCTGTATTTCCCATGGGATGCTGATGATCGCATGGCAGCTAAAATATGTGAATTAAACGAAATAGACAGATATCGTCTGGATGATTTTATCCTGGAGGGTGGTTCAATCCATGTGGATGGCGAGGGAACTGTCCTGACAACTGAAATGTGTCTTCTCTCAGAAGGAAGAAACAGCCATCTGACCAAAGAAGAAATTGAAAAATATCTCTGCGATTACCTAAACTGTGAAAAAGTACTCTGGTTAAAGGATGGCATAGATCCAGATGAGACCAACGGACACGTCGATGATGTGGCATGTTTTGTTGCTCCAGGTCATGTAGCATGTATTTATACAGAGGATAAAAATGATCCTTTCTATGAAGTAGCCCAGGCTAATTACAAGGCTTTATCCGAAATGACTGATGCCAAAGGCCGAAAACTTACAGTCCATAAAGTGTGCACTCCAAAGAAACCAGTACAGCTTATAGGTGCAGAAACAATCGACCCTGTTGCCGGAACAATTCCTCGCGAAAATGGTGAAATATGCATAGCGTCATACTTAAATTTCCTGATCACCAACAATGGTATTATTGTTCCTCAGTACGATGATGAAAATGATGCATTGGCACTCAAACAATTACAGGATGCCTTTCCAGATAAGGAAGTTGTAGGTGTTAGCACACGCGAAATTGTTTATGGCGGTGGAAATATTCACTGTATCACACAGCAGCTACCAAAATAAATACATTGAGTATTTGCATAGTTAGTTATATGAATATACAAAATGAGTCTATACCTTTCGGTACAGACTCATTTTGCAAACTAAAAAACTATAAAAAAGGGAAAATGATGACTCAACCCTTTCACGCGTGTTATAATATCATTTTTTTTACTATGTTGCAATACTTAAATTAAATTGTTAATAAAATTTTTAATAAAGCACTTAATTTTCTCCAATCTAAGCAATTTCAATACAAACAGCTTACAGTTTATCATATTATCCCCAGATGATCTCTTCCTTTGCAGCCTCGACATTGCCCTCGGAATGTTCGACCTCCTTGGAGAATATTCTGGCAACCTCCATCTGATCCTCTATTGAGAATTTTCCACCGTTTTTATAGAAGCGAACTGCATTCATATCGCGCACTATCATAGTAAACATCACGCTAAGATATGCATACACTATGATATTAGAATCATAGATGGCATTCATGATATATCTAAATGTGAAGTATACCAGAAGCTGTTCTATGTCATTCTCACGATAGTCTGCGCTCTCCATATACTCACTCATGCGTTTTTCATAATCTGCTTCGGTGAGGATATTTCGCATGTCATCCTTGTAATCCTGCCAGACCTGTCGCAGGAGCTCCATGTCATTTATTATACCAAAACGGATGTCAAAGCTGTCAAATGACATATCATTAAAATTAAGCCAGTCCACATGCTTTTCTACATCTGAACCGTTAAGCTCTTTCTGATATTCATTGGCTTTTGCTATATACTCATCCACTCGCTGTGATACAGGCTTTGTGCGATCCTGAAGTATGGCGATAAGCCTGCTTTGCGCTTTCTCGAAAAACTCTGCCTCTTCCTCTGTCACCCCCTGATCATCATCATAATCACCAAAAAGCTCCTGCTCTACAAATTTCACTGGTTCGGTTTTGCCAAAAAGTATACGGCATACTTCCTCACATGCCAGACTTAAGCATTTCTGATCAACATTTCTGTATTCTATTCCAAATCTTGGGAAGTCAGTACATACTTCGCTTAGGGATTCCTCTCCTGCCGCGATATACAGGTCGCAGAGATTATCATCATTTAACATCATGCATCTGCCACACTCGTTGGTGCGGATACCGTGTCCTCCGTCCTCTGTCTCGTACATATCGCGTCTTAAACGCTCTCCGATCTCGCCCGGCAGACTCATATAATATTCATACGAATCCTCGTCTATATCTATCTCCCAGCCAAGGCAGCAGCTATCTGTACATTTTCCCGCTATACATGAGAATTCTCCAAAATAATCCGGAACTCTGACTATCATGCCTCTTTTTCCTCCAGTGTTTCATCCTTTGCGTGTTTTTGTCTCCATCTTGCCTCGATAGCCTCCCAATCAGGATCCTCCGTGCCTTTGAAGTGGTTGTAGCCTATATAGCCTATGCACCACACCAAGCCACCGAATGTAGTCGAAAAAGCTATCTTTATGATGCACTTTAATAATATTTGAAGTGTAAGTGAGCCTGCACTAAATGCTATCATAATAATATGTATAGGCTTTATTAGCATAAGCCAACCACCTACATACAGCGCTGCAAAAATACCTAGCGCATAACAGATCATTCCCAAAATCTTATTGCATTTTTCCTTCATTGTCTAATCTACCACTTTCCATTTTAATCAATTTCTTAACCTATTGCACATATCCAAATTGGTATTTTCCCATGAAATTCCTATAAATTCAAGAGTTTTATCTGTTTTTCCTTACGCGTTTGGTTCATATCTATTACTCTTTGGTTAGCAGAGCCTTTGAATTTGAGTGTGATATCCTTCTGCTCCTCGATAAATGGTCCATCGACGAGCACATCTATCATGGATAAAAGCTCATCTGTATACTCCGTGTGCTTGCGACCTCCCTCAATCAAATCCGTATCATACAGATATCCGGTATATGCCCACACATTCTTATCAGGGTACTTTGCCTTTACCTTTCTCATAAAAGGAACGAGAGCCGTCTGATTTTCCTCCTCAAATGGATCACCTCCAAGCAGTGTGATTCCCTGTACATATGCCGGTTTTAATGAGTCGAGTATCTCCTGCTGTATCTTCTCCCCAAAAGGCTCACCATAATCAAATGCCCATGTCTGTGGCTGAAAGCAGCCTTTACAGGCATTACGGCATCCCGATACAAAAAGAACTGTACGGCAGCCAAGACCGTTTGCGATATCACAATATTTTATTCCTGCATAATTCATATATGATCCGTCTCCTCTACTCATGGCACAGATTATAGTCCCACTTAAACATCGCACTTGCTCCTACATAATATACTTTTTCTTACGAAATATGCGGTACCGCATATTTC
>CAVICC010000065.1:0-15277 GCA_963641405.1 bacterium
TTTCCTCTTTATATCATATCCGGCTTCATGGATAGTAACGATCATCATGCAGATGGCATGCTTTGCAGTAGTAAGAAACAAAGTAAAACGGATGATAAATAATCGATAAACAATAAGGAAATATAATAATTTATAATAGCTATTTTTATGTATGTTAAATTGTGATATAATATTTCTAGTTGTTAATTTTGGGGAGGAAACTTATGAAAGCAAAACACACGGATTTAGAATATCTGGAGAAACTTTACGCTACATCAGGCAACCAGCTTGTTGTATTATACGGCAGACAGGGTTGTCAGAAAGAGGAATTAATTAGGGAATTTTCTGCTGGTAAGAAATTTTTTTATTATAGATGCAGGCAGGCATCAGCACAACAACAGCTTGAAATGATGGGCGAAGAGATCGCTCGCCAGTATGGAGTTAATCTTACAAAGCATGCTTATGAGGAGTATTTTAAGAGAATCAAATCAGGTGATCCGACCAAGCTTGTCGTAGTGATTGATGAGGCACAGTATGTTGCAAAAAAAGATCTAAGCTTTGCTGAGGCGATAATCAAGCTTAAAAAGCATAAGCTTTATCCGGGGCCGGTACTTATCATACTTGCTACATCATCTACAGTGTGGGCAACCCAGGATGCTACAGAATTGTTCAAGGATACATACTTGGTAGAGCCTCTTAATTTCCTAGAAGTGGTAAGAGCATTTCCGACACTTCCAGTCAACGAGACTGTAAAGGTATATGGCGCAATAGGTGGCGTGCCGGAGTACCTTGATAAATGGGATACAAAAAAGTCTTTTAAGCAAAATATATGTGAGCTAGTGCTTTCACAGTCAGGGGCGTTGCATTATGAAGCTGATGCAGTTATATCGTCAGAGTTAAGGGAGTTGTCTGTATATAGTACAATTCTTTCTACAATTGCGAGGGGCGAAAATAAACTCAATGATATATTTCATGCCACAGGTTTTTCACGGGCAAAGATCAGCGTATACATAAAAAATCTTTCAGCCTTTAATATAGTAGAAAAGATAGTATCTTTTGAGACTGGTGGCTGGGAAAATGCTAAAAAAGGTGTTTATCAGATAAAAGATACATTTGTTAATTTCTGGTATAAGTTTATCTATCCGAATATGTCTGATCTGTATATGCTTACGGCAGAAGAATTTTATGACAAATATATAGAAAATGAGCTTGATGCATATCTTGAGAGATATTTTAGGAATGTCTGTATGGAGTATTTACTTATACTCAATCAGATGGGCAAGCTGCCGTTTAATATAAAAAGAGTCGGAACATGGCTTGGAAAGACCGGCAGCATAGATATCATTGCACAGAGTGAGGATCGCAGAAATATCATAGGTTTCTGCAACTGGAATGAGCCGGAGATGACTATGGATATGTGTGAGCAGATGGCAACAGCGATGGAACAGGCGCATCTTTCATCGGATGATTATTATCTGTTTTCGGCAACGTCATTTGAACAGGCATTGCAGACTTATGTTATCCGAGATTCGCGCTTTAAGCTCATCAATATGAATGAATTATAGTATAGTAGCTTGATGAGGATTATATGGGAAAATCATTAATAATAACGGAGAAACCATCTGTAGCACAGGAATTTGCAAAAGTGCTTAAGGTGAGTGGACGGAATGACGGTTACATAGAAAATGGTGAATACGTGATTTCATGGTGCGTGGGACATCTGGTAGGTCTTGTCTACCCTGAGTCCTATGACATGAAATATAAAAAATGGCGGTTGGAAGACCTGCCTTTTTTGCCTAAAGAATACAAATATGATGTGATAGACAGCGTCCGTAAACAGTATAATATCGTACACGGACTACTTCACCGAGAGGATATCGACCGCGTTTACTGGGCAGGTGATGCCGGAAAAGAAGGACAGACTATCGAGGAAAATATAAGAAACTTCGGCGGCGTAAGAGAAGGCATGGAGGAGCTTCGTGTATGGATCGACTCACAGACCGAGGAGGAGATACTTCGAGGCATACGCGAGGCAAAGCCGATGTCAGAGTATGCCAATCTAGGAAACTCTGGTATCATGCGTACCATCGAAGATTATGCCATGGGAATAAATTTCTCCCGCGTCATGTCAGTAAAGTACGGAAATCTTTTAAATGATGCTGCAGGAACAAAATCCTACACAGCAATCGCTGTCGGCCGTGTTATGACATGTGTGCTCGGAATGGTTGTCATAAGGGAAAGGGAGATCCGCAATTTTAAGGAGACTCCATTTTACAGAGTGATAGGAAAGTTCACGGATGCCGGAGTAGAGGCAGAGTGGAAAGCTGTGGACGGCTCGGATTATTTTGAATCACCGCTTCTGTACAAGGAGAATGGTTTCAAAGAGGAAAAGGATGCGCTTGCACTCATCGACCATTTAAAGGGCAAAACAGCAAAAGTTAAATCTATAGATAAGTCTGTCTCAAGAAAGAGAGCACCGCTGTTGTTTAACCTGGCGGAGCTTCAGGCTGAGTGTTCAAAGAAGTTTAAGATCAGCCCTGATGAGACACTTCAGGTAGCACAGGATCTCTATGAGAAGAAGCTGACCACTTATCCGAGAACGGATGCCAGAGTGCTTTCAAGTGCCGTAGCAAAGGAAATTTCCAAAAATATAAGCAGGCTTAAAGGATTTGAGCCTACGGCAGATTTTGTGGAACATATTATGAGTAAGCGTCTGTATACAAATATTGCAAAGACGCAGTATACCGATGACAGCAAGGTCACAGATCACTATGCAATCATCCCGACAGGACAGCTCACTGAACTTTCTGGGCTTACATCATTGCAGAGAGCGGTGTTTGAGCTTATTGTAAGACGATTCCTCAGCATATTTTATCCACCGGCAGAGTATGAAAATGTAAAGCTGGTAGTAAATGTGGAGGGCGAGAGCTTTTTTGCATCTTCAAAAGTGTTAATGAGCGAGGGATTCCTTCAGGTGGCAAACCCGCCAAAGAAAAAGTCTTTCGAGGAAGAAAACGCAAGAATACTCGGGATCGATCCTAAAAATGCCTCTACTGATGCACAGGAAAATGGTCAGAGTGATGAGATAGTGGTTAATCCAAAGGTAATGCTTGAGCTATCTGATAAGTTAAAGGCAGGAGATACGATCGCCTGTGGAGGCTACAATATCAAGTTTGGCAAGACATCACCGCCAAAACGCTACACCTCAGGTTCTATGGTGCTTGCCATGGAAAATGCAGGACAGCTCATAGAGGAAGAAGAGCTTCGCGAGCAGATAAAAGGTTCAGGTATCGGAACGTCTGCCACAAGAGCTGAGATCATTCAGAAGCTTGTTAGAATTAGCTACCTTAATCTCAATAAGAAGACTCAGATACTTACACCTGAAAACCTAGGTGAAATGGTATTCGAGGTTGTATACATGACGGTTCCTGCACTTCTTAACCCGAAGATGACTGCAAACTGGGAAAAGGGACTTGATGGAATCACACAGGGAACGGTTGATTTTTGGGAATACAGGGAAAAGCTCGAGGGCTTTATCCGAAAAGAAACTGAGAAGATGATCGGTCAAAATCTGCGTTTAGAGGTAGCAGACCGCATAAGCAATTTTGCAGGAAAGAATGCAAGGGGCGCAGGAGCCAGACGAAAGATCGGTGTGGCATGCCCTGTGTGTGGTGGAGATATAGTTACCACGCCATTCGGATATGGCTGTGCCAATTACAAGAAAGATAAATCAGGATGTAATTTTAATATCGGAGAAGTTGCCGGTAAGGAGATACCTGAGGATCAGATCAAAAAGCTGATAGAAAACGGCAGAACAGATACTATCCGTGGCTTTAAATCAAAGACCGGAAAGAAATTCGATGCGTGTCTTAAGCTTAATAAGGATGAACAGACAGGTATGGTCTCGGCATCATTTGACTTTGAAAATGTAGAGCCGCAGAAGATAGACGGCATCATCTGTCCAGACTGTGGAGGCGATATATATGTAACTCCATACGGTTACAGATGTGCTAATCTAAACCGTAAGGCAGAGGATGGCTGTCATTTTTCGGTAGGAAAGATAGCAGATAAAGCACTTTCTCAGGTGCAGTTTATCGAGCTTATCGCAAACGGCAGGACAGAGACTATAAAAGGATTTAAGGCAAAATCTGGCAAACGTTTTAATGCCTGTCTGGTGCTAAAAAAAGAACCTGTCGCTGAGGGCGGCGAAAAGATGCGCACTGTCGTGGCATTTGATTTCGACAATGTACAGGATGAGATTATAAAAGATGCGGTCTGTCCTGTATGCGGTGGAGAGATAAAGAAAACATCATTTGGCTATGGCTGTGTCAATTACAGAGGCGATGATCCTGATAGCTGTCGTTTTTCAATAGGACAGATAGCCGGAAAAACTCTTACAGCGGCAAATGTAAAGCAGCTTTTGAATGAGAAAAAGACAGATACCATAAGAGGCTTCAAGTCAAGATCAGGCAAGAAATTTGACGCCTGTCTCGTGATGAAAGAGGATGAAAATGGCAGACCATCAATCCAGTTCGACTTCGATCATGTCGAGCCAAAGACCGTAAAGGATGTCGTGTGTCCTAAGTGTGGAGGAAAGATACAGGTAGCTACGTTCGGTTTCGTCTGTGAGAATAACAGACGTGATGATCCCGAAAGCTGCCGCTTTATGGTAGGAAAGGTTGCCAGCGTAAAAATAAAGGAATCTGTACTTAAGGAGCTTCTTACAAAGAAAAAGACGGAAACTATATCAGGATTTGTTTCTAGAACGGGAATGAAGTTTGATGCACCTCTTAAACTTACTGAGGATGGTGATATAGCATTCGATTTCCCGGAAAAACCAAAGCCTGTCGAGACTAATGTACTTTGTCCGAAATGCGGCAAAAAGCTTATGAAATCACAGTGGAAATATGAGTGTGCGTGCGGCTTTGAGGTATGGCATACCATTGCAAAGGTCGAACTTTCACAAGAGATTATGTCGGAGCTTCTTACCACCGGAAAGACGAAAAATAAGGTGACCGGATTTACCTCGAAGGCAGGAAATGTGTTTGACTCTTGTCTCAAATTTGAGAATGATCAGATATCATTCGACTTTGATAATCCGGGTGAGGATATAAAGAAGCCGGATAGTGAGGCTGGAAATGTGACAATAGAAAGTAAGCCGAAGAGCGATGCTGGCAACGCAACACCGGGCAATATGCAGGAAAATGTGACTACAAGTGAAGTACAGGACGGAGAAAACTCTGACAGTACAATGAGTGACATGGGAATACCGGATTATTTCTTAGCAGGATTTGATATGGATGCTGAGGCTGCACAAGCGGCAGATGTATCTGACGCGGATCTTGCGGCAGCGTATGAGCTTTTTGAGTCGTAGTTTTTTGTGACAGTTTTGCCGGCAATTAATTTGTCCGCGAGTAATAAAGAACAGCAGGTTAATATTTAAACAGATATGATTAAAAAATAAGAAACGAGGAATATAAAAATGGAAAACGCAAAGATTACAAATTTGTATAATCTTGATGAAACAATCGCAAAAGACTATTTATCACAGTTTACTTATCCATGGGAGGCTCTAGCAGGAATAGGTAATTTTATAAAAGAGATCGGGCCAACACTTGATCCTGAAATTTATGAGCAACGTGGAGAGGATATCTGGATAGCAAAGAGCGCTACTGTATTTGAGAGTGCATATCTTCACGGACCACTTATCATATGTGAGGATGCAGAGATAAGACAGTGTGCTTTTATACGTGGAAATGCTATCGTCGGAAAAAGCTCAGTAGTAGGAAATTCCACAGAATTAAAGAATGTTATAATTTTTAACTCTGTACAGGTGCCGCATTACAATTATGTTGGAGACTCCATACTTGGCTACAAATCGCACATGGGAGCGGGTTCTATCACATCAAACGTAAAATCCGACAAGTCACTTGTGGTTGTAAAAGACGTATACGATACAAAAGAGGAGATTGCTACAGGGCTAAAAAAATTCGGAGCAATGCTCGCAGATTATGTTGAGGTAGGCTGCAATTCAGTGCTTAATCCTGGAACAGTTGTCGGCAGAAACTCAAATATCTATCCTCTTTCAAGAGTGCGCGGAGTCATTCCAGCAAACTCTATTTTTAAGGATAAGGACGATGTGGTATTAAAAAAATAAAAAATAAGCAAAAATTTGAAATTTTTTGTCGTTGATACTATAGACTTATTGGAAAAAATGTGAGAAAATAAATCGGGTATGTTAAAACCATAACGAAAGGAGTCTTAAGATGATTTATACTAAGGAAGTTGAAAACATGTGTCCTGTAGCTAAGGGCGCAAAACATGAGCCAGCTCCTATCCCAGAAGAAGGAAAATGGGTTCATTCTAAGAAAATTGAGGATATTTCAGGATTTACACACGGTGTAGGCTGGTGTGCACCACAGCAGGGTGCCTGCAAGCTCTCACTCAATGTAAAGAACGGAATTATTGAAGAAGCATTAATCGAGACAATCGGATGCTCAGGAATGACACATTCAGCAGCTATGGCAGCTGAAATCTTACAGGGAAAGACAATTCTTGAGGCATTAAACACAGACTTAGTTTGTGATGCCATCAATACAGCTATGAGAGAGTTATTCTTACAGATCGTTTACGGTCGTACACAGTCTGCATTCTCTGATGATGGACTTGCTGTTGGAGCAGGACTTGAGGATTTAGGAAAAGGACTTCGCTCACAGGTTGGTACTATGTACGCAACAAAGGCAAAAGGAGTTCGTTACCTTGAGATGGCAGAGGGTTATGTAACAGGAATCGCTCTTGATAAGAACGATGAAGTAATCGGATACCAGTTCGTTTCTCTTGGAAAAATGACAGACTTTATCAAAAAGGGTGATGATGCAAACACAGCTTGGGAGAAAGCTTCAGGATCTTATGGTCGTGTAACTCCAGAGCAGGGTGCTGTTAAGATCATCGATCCAAGACAGGAATAAGAGGAAAGGAGAACGACAATGGCATTATTTGAATCATATGAAAGAAGAATAGACCAGATCAACGCTGTACTTAACAGCTATGGTATCAGCTCAATCGAAGAAGCTGAAAAGATTACAAAGGACGCTGGACTTGATGTTTACGATCAGGTAAAGAAAATCCAGCCAATCTGTTTCGAGAACGCTTGCTGGGCATACACAGTTGGTGCAGCAATCGCAATCAAAAAAGGATGTAGAAGAGCAGCAGACGCAGCTGCAGCAATTGGAGAAGGACTTCAGGCATTCTGTATTCCAGGATCAGTTGCGGATCATAGAAAAGTAGGTTTAGGACATGGTAACCTTGGAAAGATGCTCCTTGAGGAGGAGACAGAATGTTTCTGTTTCTTAGCAGGACATGAGTCATTTGCAGCGGCTGAGGGTGCTATCGGAATCGCAGAGAAAGCTAACAAAGTTCGTCAGAAACCGCTTCGTGTTATCCTTAACGGACTTGGAAAAGATGCTGCACAGATCATCTCACGTATCAACGGATTCACATTCGTAGAGACACAGTATGACTACAAAGCAGCTAAAGTTAACGTAATCTCTGAGCATGCATACTCAGATGGACTTCGTGCAACAGTTAAATGTTACGGTGCAGACGATGTTCAGGAAGGTGTTGCAATCATGCACCTTGAGAACGTTGGTGTTTCTATCACAGGAAACTCTACAAATCCAACACGTTTCCAGCATCCAGTAGCAGGTACATACAAAAAAGAGTGTATCGAGCAGGGCAAGAAGTACTTCTCAGTAGCATCAGGCGGTGGTACAGGACGTACACTTCACCCAGATAATATGGCAGCAGGACCAGCTTCATACGGTATGACAGATACAATGGGACGTATGCATTCAGATGCACAGTTCGCAGGATCTTCATCAGTTCCAGCTCACGTAGAGATGATGGGACTTATCGGAATGGGTAACAATCCAATGGTTGGTGCTACAGTTGCAGTTGCTGTATCTGTACAGCAGGCAGCAGATGCTGGTAAATTCTAAGAAATAGCGTAAATTCAATACTTTCAGGGGTTGTAAGAAGTAATAAAAAGTAGTTGAAAGTAGGTTGCTTCTACACCACACTCCTACACAATTAAGAGATCTATACATTACGTATAGGTCTCTTTTACTGTGCGAAAAATTACAGTGTAATTTTCTTGACTTTATCCCGCTACACGCGCTATTATATTCATAATTCTGTTTAAGAAAGGACATTTCAAATGAAATTACCACAAATAATTAACAGTCTCTTAGAGACTGATATGTATAAATTTAGCATGGGACAGACCATTTTCCATCAGTTTACCAGTTACAAGACTACCTGGACTTTTAAATGCCGTAATCATGATGTGTATTTTACAGAGGAAATGGTTGAAGAGATAAAGGAACAGATTAAAGCTTTTTGTCAGCTGCGTTTTACGGAGGAGGAACTAGACTATCTTGACAATATTACATGGATAAAGGGAACTTATGTTGACTTCCTGCGCCTTTGGCAGCCTAGATATGAGGAGTTTACGATCACAACAGATGCACCATGTGGACTTGCTATAGATGCAGCTGGAACATGGCTTAATACTTCCATGTATGAGATTCCAATTCTTGCTATTGTAAATGAAGTATACTTTAGGATGGAATATGATTATAATGAACTTTTCAGGCAGTTTAGAAGAAGACTTGAAGAAAAATTGAGGCTTCTTGAAGAGGGTACATACCGGCTTAGCGATTTCAGTGAGTTTGGTTTGAGAAGGAGACTCTCAGCAGAGGCTCAGGAGCTGGCAGTAAAAGCACTTACTGATGAAGAGCTGCCGGAAGATTCGCATTTTATAGGAACCTCTAACGTATATCTGGCAAAGAAATATGGTATTAAGCCGATAGGAACCATGGCACATGAGTGGATTATGTGCACTGGACAGGGGAATCACAAGCACAATCCAGCATATTCTAACTGGTATGCACTTGACGCATGGGTAAAGGAATATGGTATTTTAAATGGTACAGCGCTTACAGATACTATCACAACAGATTGTTTTTTAAGGGATTTCCAGCTTACATACGCTACGCTTTTTTCGGGGGTTCGCCATGACAGTGGAGATCCATATGAATGGGGAGAAAAGATGATCGCTCACTATAAGAGCCTTGGTATCGATCCTAAGACCAAGACTTTGTTGTTTAGTGACAGTCTTGATTTTGAGCGCGCGACAGCTTTGTACGATCATTTCAAAGACAGGGCAAGGGTGGCATTTGGCATTGGTACATTTATAAGCAATGATACTGACGTTCCGGCTCTCAACATTGTTATGAAGACTACCAAGTGTAACGGTATGGATGTTGCAAAGATTTCTGATGTAACAGGAAAGGGTATGTGTAAAAATCCTGATTATGTCGATTATCTCAATCGTTGCATTGATTACAGAATGAAAAATGATAAATAGGAGATAATAAGTAGTAAATATCAAATACTAAGTTTCAAATGTCAGCCAGCCCGGATATATTCCGGGCTGTTTTTGAATTATAGCATAGGAATAGTGATACTATTAATTAAAATGTGTAAAATAAATGAAAAATATATAAAATAACTGACAATTTAAAATAAATAAAAAAATTATCAAAAATAACTTGACAAAATGGCAAAATGGTTGTAATATTTAACTATCAAAAAGAGATATGAAAGGCAATAAAATAAAGAAAAGGAAGGTAAGGTCCAATGGAGAGTGCATAGGAAGTATCAAAGTGCTATAAGGATGATTGAACGGAAGTGAAATCTGATAGTCGAGCCGAAGAGCAGTAATCGAACAGATATATTGATAAATAGAGAAGATCGTTGAAAAAGTTCTTATAGATAAAATTGGTGATAGAATCTCTCAAAAGAGTTTACATAGATGATATGATGTAACTGGAAGGAGTGATTTTATGAAGAAAGGCAGAGACCCATAGCTTTGGATCTGGAAATTGAATAGCGAAAGCGGAATACGGAGGTTATACAGTGAAACTTACGGAACCAATGATTTAGGAGCCATTTGATGTAAAATGTAGATCAGGTGGCTCCTAAAAATTTTTGTTTATATGTATGATAAAAATGCTATTGGGCTATAGCTTACTATAATACCACGATGGATCACAATTTGATAAAAGAAGGTACACGGTTCTCAAATACTGTGTAGTATTTATAACCAGCATCTTTTAATATGTCACTAACTTTATCAAAGTCATATGCCACATACTCAGGTTTATGTGCATCAGCTCCTACTGTAATTATTTCACCGCCTAGTTCGTGATAGCGCAGGAGTATTTCTTCTGTTGGATTTGGGTGTCCAAGCCCATATTTAAAGCCAGCAGTGTTAAGCTCTATTCCTTTTCCTTTTGATATGAGAGCGCGGAGTATTTCATCGATTACCTCGGCATATTTCTCGTAAGAGTAATATTTATTTTTATTAGGGCCGTATCTGACTACATAATCGATATGACCATATACATCAAAATCTGCGTCGGTTTGCAGATTATCAAGTATCGATTCAAAATATTCCGTATATGCGGCTTCTTCTGTTCTTTTTTTATAGAAAACTGGATAGTATGGGTCTATGCCGTTTACCACATGACTTGATCCGATAACAAGATCAAACGGATATTTTTTTGTTACATCATTATTTTTTTTAACAATATGAGGTTGCAATCCAATCTCAATTCCCCAATGGATTGGAAAGTTTTTCTTTTCTTTGTATAACAGTTTTAGACGACTGATCCTCTTGTGATAGGCGCCTATATCCAGATCAAAAAGTCCTGGTTCTGCTTTGTAATCATAGTCCAGATGATCTGTAAAGCATATCCCGTTAAGTTCTTTTGAAATGGCTGATTCTATCATATATATAGGTTCAGCGTCGCTGTCGCCTGAAAAAACGCTGTGCATGTGTTGATCCCACATAATAAATCCTCCATAATGAATACATATATACCTAATTGCCACAAAAATGCCACATACAATATATGACGATTAATCCAGTTTAGCTGACCTTGATGCAAAGTGCAATATGTAACTGAAAAGATTGTGAACAATGTTGAAATTTGTACGTAAATAAAAACATTTAGTGAAAAATTTAACAAACGCAAATAAAACACTTGAACCTTTTCGAATTATTCGCTATAATAAAAAAAGCTTAGGGTACGTCCCTAAAAATACTTTTTACAATTCTAGGAGGAATTAAAATGGCAGTAAGAGTAGCAATCAACGGATTTGGTCGTATCGGACGTCTTGCATTCAGACAGATGTTTGGAGCAGAGGGATATGAAGTAGTAGCAATCAACGACTTAACAAGCCCAAAAATGTTAGCACACTTATTAAAGTATGATTCATCACAGGGTAAATACGAGCATGCAGATGAGGTTTCTGCAAGTGATGATTCAATCACAGTATGTGGAAAAGAAATCAAAATCTACGCATTCCCAGATGCAAACAATTGCCCATGGGGAGAGTTAAAGGTTGACGTTGTATTAGAGTGCTCTGGATTCTATACATCAAAAGACAAAGCTCAGGCTCATATCAACGCTGGAGCTCGTAAAGTAGTTATTTCTGCACCAGCAGGAAATGACCTTCCTACAATCGTTTACAATACAAACCATGAGACATTAAAAGCTTCTGATACAATCATCTCAGCAGCTTCTTGTACAACAAACTGCTTAGCACCAATGGCAGATGCACTTAACAAATATGCACCAATCCAGTCAGGTATCATGGTAACAATCCATGCTTACACAGGAGATCAGATGACTCTTGACGGACCACAGAGAAAGGGTGACCTTAGAAGATCTCGTGCAGCAGCAGTTAATATCGTTCCTAACTCAACAGGAGCAGCAAAGGCTATCGGTCTTGTTATCCCAGAGTTAAATGGAAAATTAATCGGATCTGCACAGCGTGTTCCTACACCTACAGGATCTACAACAATCCTTACAGCAGTTGTTAAAAAAGCAGGCGTTACAAAAGAGGATATCAACGCAGCTATGAAAGCAGCAGCAAACGAGTCATTTGGATACAACGAGGATGAGATAGTATCTTCAGATATCGTTGGAATGAGATATGGTTCATTATTCGATGCTACACAGACAATGGTTAACCAGGTATCTGATGATCAGTATGAGGTACAGGTTGTTTCTTGGTATGATAACGAGAACAGCTACACATCTCAGATGGTTCGTACAATCAAGTACTTCTCAGAGTTAGCTTAATTCGTGTACTGACAAGAACAGTATAATTTGACGTAAAATACGTTGAAGGCTGGCTTGCACAAGACTACTCAAGGGGCGCGGTCTTATTTGGACCGTGCCCCTCTTATTATCATGGCAATTCTTTTGAATTAATATGAATGTGCATAAGTTATACGATGCGTATATATTATGGTGTGCATTTCACACTTATATAAAGGGAGGACATACAGTATGTCATTAAACAAGAAATCAATTGACGATATCAACGTAAAAGGCAAGAGAGTTCTCGTAAGATGTGATTTCAACGTTCCACTTAAAGATGGAAAGATCACAGATGAGAACCGTATCAACGGAGCTCTTCCTACAATTCAGAAATTAATCAAAGATGGCGGAAAGGTTATCCTTTGTTCACATCTTGGAAAAGTTAAAAACGGACCAAACGAGGGCGAGTCATTAGCTCCTGTAGCTGAAGCTCTTGAGGCTAAACTTGGACAGAAGGTTGCATTCGTAGCTGATTACAATGTAACAGGCGATGCTGCTACAGCAGCAGTTGACGCTATGAATGAGGGAGATGTAGTTCTTCTTCAGAACACACGTTTCCGTGGAAAAGAGGAAACAAAACCACAGGAAGCTGGAGATGCATTCGCAAAAGAGCTTGCTGATCTTGCTGACGTATATGTATGTGACGCATTCGGATCAGCTCACAGAGCTCATGCTTCAGTAGCAGGTGTTACAAAGTTCATCACAGCTAAAGGCGGAGAGAACGTTGTTGGATACCTTATGCAGAAAGAGATTGACTTCCTTGGAAAAGCTGTCGAGGATCCAGTACGTCCATTCGTAGCTATCCTTGGTGGAGCTAAAGTTGCTGATAAGTTAAACGTTATCGACAACCTCCTTGAGAAAGCTGATACACTGATCATCGGTGGTGGAATGGCTTACACATTCCTTAAAGCTCAGGGATATGAGATTGGAATCTCAATGCTTGATGAGACAAAGATCGATTACTGTAACGAAATGCTTGAGAAAGCAAAGAAACTTGGTAAGAAGATCCTTCTTCCGGTTGATGCTGTTACAATCAAAGATTTCCCTAATCCAATCGATGCTCCTGTAGAGACAGAGACATATGATTATGACAAGATGCCGGCAGACCGTGAGGGATGTGATATCGGACCTAAGACTCGTGAGCTTTTTGCAGATGCTGTTGCATCAGCTAAGACAGTTGTATGGAACGGACCAATGGGTGTATTCGAGAACCCAACACTTGCAGCTGGTACACTTGCAGTAGCAGAGGCACTTGCAAAATCAGATGCTATCACAATCATCGGTGGTGGAGATTCGGCAGCAGCAGTAAACCAGATGGGACTTGGCGACAAGATGAGCCATATCTCAACAGGTGGTGGAGCTTCCCTTGAGTTCCTTGAGGGTAAGGAGCTTCCTGGTGTTGCAGCAGCAGATGATAAATAGGCCGAAAGCAACTTAATGAAATCGAGCCGTAGGCGATGATTGAATTTAGTGCGAGGCCGTTCTTTGAGATTAGTGAAACCGAGCTGTAGGCGAAGGTTGAACTTAGCGAAAAGAACTACCTTTTAGCAAGCATGGCATGCGAAAATTCGTGTGGTGATTAATACAAATAGTTTTAAATTGCAATATTTCATTACTTATATATTGTGGTTTATAAATAGTAATAATTTGTATACAAGGAGATATAAAAATGGCAAGAAGAAAAATCGTAGCCGGCAACTGGAAAATGAACATGACTCCAAGCCAGGCTGTTAAATTAGTAGAAGAGTTAAAACCATTAGTAGTTTCAGATGATGTAGATGTTGTTTATTGCGTTCCTGCAATCGACATTGTACCTGTTGTTCAGGCTTTAAAAGGTACTAACGTGGCTGTTGGTGCTGAGAATATGTATTTTGAGGAGAAAGGTGCTTACACAGGCGAGATCTCAGCAGAGATGCTCTTAGATGCAGGTGTAAAGTATGTTGTCATCGGACACTCTGAGAGAAGAGATTACTTCAAAGAGGATGACGAGCTTCTTAACAAGAAAGTAAAAAAAGCCATCGAGGCTGGTCTTACACCAATCCTTTGCTGTGGTGAGACACTTGAGCAGAGAGAGAGCGGTGTTACACTTGACTGGATCAGACTTCAGATCAAATCTGATCTTGCTGGTGTTGCTGCAGCAGATGTTGCAAACATGGTTATCGCTTATGAGCCAATCTGGGCTATCGGAACAGGCAAAACAGCTACTTCTGATCAGGCACAGGAGGTTTGCGGAGCTATCCGTGAGTGCGTAGCAGAGATCTATGATCAGGCTACAGCAGATTCGGTTCGCATTCAGTATGGTGGATCTGTAAATGCAGGAAATGCAGCAGAACTTTTTGCAAAACCTGATATTGACGGTGGATTAGTTGGTGGAGCTTCTCTTAAAGCTGATTTCGGAAAGATCGTAAACTACAAATAAAAATAATTATTATAATGCCACTAAACATACCGAACACGTTTAGTGGCATTTTCTATGCAAATACTGGGATGAGACAGTTGCATGGAGTAGGATGTTTAAATGAAAATAATTTTAATAGGTAATATAATAACATTTATCGGAGCTCTTATGATGATCGGAATTGGTTTCATAAAGAGCAAAAAAAATATCATTATAGCGCAGTGCGGACAGTTTGCTGTCATGGGAATTGGCAATCTGGTCTTGGGCGGAGTGACGGGATTTATCACAAATATAGTGAGCATTGTCAGAAACATGTTTTGTCTTAAATGGCAGTTTACCACCCCTGTAAAGATCTTTTTTATCGTGATTCAGATAGCAATATCTGCAAGTGTTAATAAAAGCGGACTGATAGGCTGGCTGCCAATCGCAGCAACCTGTATTTTTACATGGTTTCTGGATACTGAAAATGATATATTGTTGAAATGGATTATAATTATTACTGTGGCAATGTGGATTGTCTATGATTTGTCACTCTTTAATTTTTCATCAGCTTTCTTTGATGTTATGAGCATGATTTCTAATGCAATAGGCATTATAATGATAAAAAGAAATGAAACAGGGAAGATAAAAAGCTAAAGAATATCTTGCAATCATAGTAAAATATTGT
>CAVICC010000066.1:0-14364 GCA_963641405.1 bacterium
AAGCTGATTCTCATGCGCTTGCGGCTCGCAACTGTGAAGGTACTGAACAGTTACGATTATTATTACATTCGCAGTATACAAAATTTTATACTTCCGGCAGTTTTCCACTATCTATAGCCTTGCAAACAATTTCCCTAAAAACGCTCTTTCTCTCAGCTTCCGTGTCATATCCTGATAGCACCGCCTCACGGATCTGCCCCATGTATTCATTTAGCTCACCTAAAAAAGGTGTGAGTATCTCCTGCTCTTTGCCTTTTAGATACTGAGTCAGCACAGGGCTGTTTCCTCCACTTGAAAATGCCGCAACAAGATTTTTTTCTTTGATATATGACGGAAAAATAAAACTGCAATCTGCTTTCTGATCGACCGCATTTACCATTATGCCTTTTGACTTGCAGTATTCTGCAATCTCATGATTCAATGCATTGTCATCCGTGGCGGCAATAACAATTTGCATGCCGTTGCAGTCTTTTTGATCAAACTTTCTTTTTACAACGGTAATTCTACCTACTGCATCCAGTTCCTTCTGTGCAATTTCTTTATCAGCTGCATCTGAGACTGATTTATCCTTATTTGCTATATCATAGGCTGTAAGATTTCTCAGCGCATCGCATATATCCTCCGCCACAACCGTGACCTTCGCGCCAAAATCCATCATAACCCTTACCTTGCGATATGCCACATTTCCACCGCCCACGATAAGGCACGGTCTGTCCGTCATATCCACAAACATCGGAAAGTATGCCATATTACACCGCCTTGTTTTTGGCTTTGCTTTTCACACTGTAGCCATTTAACATACCTATGAATGACGGACGCAGCTTTGCTGAGAAAACTGCTGCCGATGCGCAGAGTATGAAGTCAGGTGCCACTGTAATAAGACAGTAATCCACAATTACAACGCCCCAGCTTACAGGTGTTGCAGCATAGAAATTCTTCATGCAGTAAAAGTATATTGCTCCGACCGTATAGTATGCCACCAGTCCGACTGTTGCCGGCAGAATAAGTGTCAATATATTGTGCTTTTTCAGATGATCTGTAATATATCCGATAAGGAATGCTGCAAGCACGAAGCCTAACAGGAAACCAAATCCCGGTCTGAAAATGTATGTAGGACCACCGCCCGCTGCAAATACAGGCACTCCCACCAGTCCGATACACAGATATACTATCACACTAAGCGGTGCAAGCTTTGCTCCGAGCAGAAATCCTGCCATAAGTACGAAAAACCACTGCAATGTAAAATGCATTGTATACATTGGAAGCGGAAGATCGATCTTTATAAATGCTCCCACTGCTATAAGTGCCGCAAAAAGCGCACATGTTGTAAGTTCTTTTGTCTTTAATTTCATATTTTCTCTTTTCTTTTTTATATCAATGTTATGTAAATATAAATGTGAACTGTTACCACTAATTTCAGTTGCTATAATATCATCTTTTTGTAAAAAAGAAAAGCCATCTTCATGTGAAGCTGACTTTCTCTTCGCAGCTTTCGCTGCTTCTCAAAACATTAACATATGATTTAGAAGAAATATTCATCAGAATAAATTCTTAAATCCTCTTTTGTGACCTGTCCGCCCTCGATATGGAACGAGTTCAATACAGGATTTTCTGCCATAAGTGACAGGATCATATAGCTTGCGTTTGGATCGTAAGCCAGTTTAATATCCTCGTCTGATGGCCTTGATGGACTTGATGGATGTGAGTGCCAGTTTCCAAGCGGCTTTAAGCCGTTTGTCCTCATATCCTTTATGGCTGCCAGCTGCTCTTTCGGGTCCATTGTAAAATGATCCTCGGCATGGTCTACGTTTGTCAGATAATATACCTTTGTGATGAGACGTCCATCCTCGTCCTCGCTTCCTGCGATAAGACCGCATGCCTCCTCCGGCAGATGTTCACTGGCATATCTTGCTATTTCATCCAGAAACGGATATTTCATTCTAACAATACTCATATCGTTCCTTTCTAACTTTGCTTGCTTTTATTCCTGTGTACGCGGTGCATCAAATCTGCTTGCTGTCTCCTCGCAGACCTCCTGCTCGTAGTCGATCGGCTCGAGAATTGTAGGATGATCTCCGCAGACTGCACACTTATGTGTATCCTTTGGAAGCTTGATCTTGTGAAATTCCATTGTGAGTGCATCATATGTAAGCAGATATCCTGTAAGTAGATCCCCAACACCAAGTAAATACTTGATAGCTTCCATAGCCTGTAATGAACCGATAACTCCGCCCATTGCTCCGATAACTCCGGCCTGCTTACATGTTGGTACTGCATCCTTTGGTGGTGGATTTTTGAATACACATCTGTAGCATGGTCCTTCTCCCGGAACATAGGTCATAAGCTGACCTTTGAAACGGATGATTCCTGCGTGTGAGAATGGCTTTTTCTCTAAAACACACGCATCGTTTATCAGAAATTTTGCCGGAAAATTGTCTGTTCCGTCGATGATGAAATCATATTCTCTGATAAGCTCTCTGATATTTGACGAATCAACGAACATACGATATGTATTTACCTGAACATCAGGATTCATCGCATTCATTGTCTCTTTTGCTGATTTAACCTTTGCTTTGCCCACATCTGCTGTACTGTGGATGATCTGTCTTTGAAGGTTTGAAAGATCAACCTCATCTGCATCTACGATTCCGATAGTTCCGACACCTGCTGCTGCAAGATACATGGCTGCTGGAGCACCAAGTCCACCGGCACCGATAATAAGTACTTTGCCTTTTAATAATTTCTTCTGACCTTTTGCGCCTACTTCCTTTAATATGATGTGGCGGGAATAGCGTTCGATCTGCTCGTCAGTCATTGCCATTAGCATCCACCTCCCATGAAATAAAGGAATTCTACGTTGTCACCGTCTTTTAATACTGTTGTTGCTTTATCCTCTGTTGCAACGAACTCTTCATTTATAGAAACGGTTACATACTCAGGCATATCTACGTTCTCAAGCTCGATAAGCTCCGGTAATGTGAGTCCGTCCTTGTACTCTTTCTTCTCTCCTGCTACTGTGATAGTCATTTTTCATTTCCTCCTGTGTCACCATTTTTAATTATAATAACGACTCTACCCATGCCTTAAGATCTGCCGGTTTCTGTGCTCCGACTTTTCTGTCTAAGACCTCTCCGCCTTTTACGAAAAGAAGTGTCGGGTTTGCTGTAACCTCGTACTCTTCTGCAAGCTCTCCGTCAAAATTTGTATTTACCTTGTATACATAAAGTTTGTCTTCATAGTCATCCTCGATATCCCCAAGAACAGGGGCAAGCTTTTTGCATGCCACGCATGAATCTGAATAGAAATCCACAATAACCGGAAGATCGCTGTTTAATACTTTCTCTGAAAAATCAGCTTTGCTTATTCTGGCTGCCATGATTATTCCTCAACCTTTCTGACATACAGTGTGTATGTTCCATCCTCATTGTCCTCGAGCTTTAAGATCTTGTGACCTTCCTCTTTCATGCTTCTTGGAACATTCTGTACAGGCTCTCCATCGTTCATGCGGATTGCAAGTACCTCACCGTCATCTAATTCCTCTATTGCTACTTTTGCCTTTACAAATGTAAGTGGGCAAACCTTATCTGTTATATCTACCTGATCGTCAAATGCTATATCTGCCATGTCCGCATCTCCTTTCACATTGTCATCTTCACGATTTTATTATTTATTTTCCTTCGTATGCAGTCCGGATCTCTTTTCTGAACTCATCCTCTCCGACTCTCTGAAGTGTCAGTCTGAAACGCTCACCGCCATTTGCATGCTTCTCAAAGAAACCTATCGCTGCATCTGTTACTCTAAAAAGTGTCTCCTTGTCACGAATGATCGGAAGTATCTGTTCTCCTTTATAGATCTTGTTTCCAAAAAGACCACCAAATGATACTATATATCCCGGATTTCCTACCCATGCATCTGTAGGACAGCTCTTTACACAGCGTGCGCAATTGTTACATTTGTCTCTGTCGATGACAATCTTGCCATCTTCCATAGTAAGTGCGCCCTCGCGGCAGGCTTTTACACACACACCACACTGGATACAATCGTCATGATTGCACTCTACTGTCATGCCGCCTTTTATTCCGACATCGTTCTCCTCTGATTTAAGACAGTTATTCTGACATCCTGTTACACCAAATTTGAATTTGTGAGGAAGTTCTCTTCCGAAATATCTTGCGTCAAGCTCTTTTGCCAGAGTGTATGTATCGATACATCCGCTAGGACAGATTTCTGAACCCTGACAGGCTGTAATGGTACGAACTCTCGGTCCGCAGACACCTGTTCCGACACCGCCCTTTGCCAGTTCCTCTTTTACCACGTTGATGTCCTCAACCTTGATAAATGGGATCTCAATACCCTGACGCGAAGTCATATGAACATATCCGTGTCCATATTTTTCTGCTACTTCCGCAATAGTCTTTATATTTTCTGCTGTGAGGTTTCCACCTACAACAGCTACACGAAGCGAGAAACAGCCTTTTTGTTTCTGTCTCATGAATCCACCCTTTTTAAGGGCTGCGTAATCAACTTTCTCCGCCATTTTAGTTCTCCTTTTGTAATATGTTAATGTTTTGTTTTGATTTATAAAAATGTATATGCTTAGCTCTCATTTTACATATACATATTAAACGTATTATTATTCGCTTATTTTAGCGAATGCCTGTGCGAAATCCTCTTTGATATCCTCAATATCCTCGATTCCAACGCTCACTCTGATAAGATCGTCGAAGACTCCCGCATCCTCTTTCTGTTTCTCGGTGCTGTGAAGACTGATCGTTGAACCCGGATGGATTACAAGTGTCTTTGTATCACCGATATTTGAAAGTGTATATGGAATGGTAAGGCTGTCGATAAACTTAAATGCCTTTTCCTTGCTTCCTACTCTTACAGTAAGTATTGCGCCATAGCCACCTGTAAGCTGTTTTTGTGCTATCTCATGCCATGGACTGCTCTTTAATCCCGGATAATTTACTATTATATCAGAATGATTATCCTCTATCCACTTAGCCAGTTCAAATGCGTTGTTGCACTGTCTTTCCATTCTAAGTCCGAGTGTCTCGAGACCTATGATGTTCAGATACGCATTGACCGGCGACAGACAGGCTCCCGTATTTCTAAAAAGTCCGTTGCGAAGCTTTGCTATAAAAGCCATCGGTCCAAACTTGGCATATTCAGCCAGTCCCGGGTACTTGTTCTTATCCCATTTGAACTTTCCACCGTCTGTCAGTATACCGCTTATGGAGTTGCTGCTGCCATTTATATATTTAGATGAAGAATTGACCACAATGTCTGCACCGTGCTTTAATACCTGTATAAGGTATGGTGTCGATGTCGTGTTGTCCACGATCAGTGGCAACTCATGCGAATGAGCTATTTCTGCGAGTTTCTCAATGTCAGTCACATCAAGACAAGGGTTTCCGATAGTCTCTGCAAATACCAGTCTGGTGCGCTCATTGATCGCACCTTCTATCTGATCCCAGTTATTATTCTCAACATATCTGGTTGTTATACCAAATGCCTCAAGATCTCTGAAAAGATCGATCGTGCCACCGTAGAGGCTCGCACTGGATACTATCTCATCACCACTTCGCAATATATTAAGAAATGCATTCATGATGGCTGCCATGCCTGATGCACATGCTATCGAAGCTATTCCTCCCTCGAGCTTTGTTATCCTGTTCTCAAATGCGGAAATCGTAGGATTTCCAACTCTTGTATAACAATAGCCCGGAGCTTTGTTTTCAAATATTTTCTCAAGATCCGATGCACTGTCCTGCTCGAATGCACTTGTCTGATATACCGGCGGTAATGTGGAGCCGTTTGTTTCTTTTGTAACACCGGCATGTAATAAGCTTGTATTAAATCTCATCTTGTTATTCCCTAATCCTTAGATATTCTATTGTGTTACTAGGAATTGATGAGCTTATTATACAAATCATGGTCAGATAAGTCAATGCTATCAGTTATACATTTTATTTGTGCGTGGTTATAACACAAATTTATATCCTTTACATGACGACATGACGATTGGCACGGACTGCCGTTATCAAGGGCCCATGATTCCACGATTAAGAGGCTGTAGAATTATGGTGATACTTTTTCTATATATGACGCAACCGGTGAACCCGCACCTTCCATGGTGCGGGTTCACCTTGCCCCGGCGTCCGTGCCCATCTGTGTATTGTAGTAATTTGCGTAATAGGTTAATAGATTTTAATTATTGAACAGCTGATACCAATGTATGAATGTATGTTCATTGTCATTTGTGATTAACCAATTACTCCGTGCATTATAAATTCAGCCGCATTTGTTGCAGCATTTGCGCCATCCGATACTGCAGTCACTACCTGACGAAGTGCCTTAGTACGCACATCTCCTGCCACATAAAATCCCGGCTGCACACTGCTTCCATCAACTGTGTGCGTGACTCCGTCCTCGCCAGCCACTACATATCCGCGCTCGTCAAGCTGTACCAGCTCCTTTACGAGATCTGACTGAGGTGCAGATCCATATGCCACGAATACTCCGTCTACAGGCAGCTCTCTGCCACTTTTTAGTCTTATGCCGGTTGGCTTTTTCTCTCCAAAGATCTCTGTAACGGTTTCATTTAACACAAACTCTACATTTGCCTTTTGTTTCAATAACTGCACGGTGCTCTGTGCACCTCTGAAGCTGTCTCTTCTGTGAACCAGATATACTTTCTCACAGATATCTGAAAGATAAAGTGCATCATCTAACGCTGTATCGCCACCGCCAAGTACTGCTGCGGTTTTTCCTTTATAGAAAGCACCGTCACATATAGCGCAGTACGATACTCCTTTTCCTGTGTACTCTTCCTCTCCCGGTACTCCGGCTTTTCTCGGATATGCTCCTGCTGTGTAGATAACGGTTTTTGACTCGGCTGTTGTGTCGTCATCGAATTTCACCAGATATCCCTGATGTTTACCGGATGTTTTTTCTATTTCTACAGCCTCTTTTTCAATAAATTCCACATCAAGCGATACCGCATGCTCCCTGAATTTTTCTCCGAGATCATATCCGTTTATATTAGGAAGTCCCAGATAGTTGTTTACGTTGCCGCTCTCTGCGATCTGGCCTGTCCCCTCGTATTCTTTTTCAACTACTGCCACCTTAAGGTTGGCTCTTTTTGCATATATCGCAGCAGAAAGTCCTGCCGGACCACTGCCTATTATTATAATATCGTACATGTTTACTCCTTTTTGTGCACTTTATCGCAACTACGCATATTCTTTTATTTACAATGTCTCATCATCCATATACTTTGACATTATCAAAAAGACTACTTCGAGTCAACACTTCCTGCTATATAGAAAAAAGATGAGCAGTTATAATCTTCTATTATAACTACTCATCTTTTCTAATTTAATTCCAGAAATGCTCCACGAATGGGTGATCATTTACAGATATTTTTCTCTAGCCTTTTTAAGGCGCTCTGGTAGCAAAATCTTTCTTTATTGTTACATTGTTTTTGCTTCATTAATTCTGATATTATTAGTTTTAACTATTCTATCACTGTTGTTGACACTTTCAATCTTTCTTTTCCTCTTCTTGAACTCTCCGAAAACTTGCTTATGTACTTCTGCAGTTATACTTTTTCTATAATCATTGTCTGTCTTGAGTTTATCAAGTATATCCGGTGTCATCTTTTCAAGCGATTTTCTATAAGATTCGCAATTTTGTATAGCTTTACTTAGTTGTTTATTATCAAGCAAAGCAAGTTTACCGTATTTAGGATTCTGTTCCTGCATAGCTTTATCAAAAGCTAACACATCTTCATGGCAGATAGCATCAAGCTCCGGCATGGCCACTGTATTTATGAATCCAAAGTTTTTCATTTTCTCAAGTGATTCACGGGCTTTTTCTACTACCGCCAATTCCTGCGTCTTTTTTTTCGCAAATCTTCTGACTGCCTTTACCGCCTCTATTCTATTATTTTCTCTTGGAGAGCCAGTTCTGTTATTATTTATATTCTCTTCCTTGTAGGAAATATATCTTTCGCAGTTATCAAGCAAATTTGTCAAGGCTTCTATTGCTTCTCTTCTATCATTTTCACTTGTGCCTAGCTGTCCAAGCCCTTCAAATGCCCTTAAACTTTCCACTACAGAATTGTATGGTGAACCTTTCATTGCATTGCGTTTGCGCATGAATGCATTGTCCAGATTTTCTAGCTCCTTAAGTAATTTCTCATTCATATGTGAAAGAGATAGATTATATAATGCTTCCGGCTCATTTATTGTACATACTTTTCCATCTTTCTTTCCAGTGAAACTGACAACCGCTACTCTGTCGTCTTTTTCAAATACAACCGGTCTCATATTGTTAAATGTAATTTTCTTTAGATCATTTGGAGTTTCAAACGCAGCTTCATTTTTTTCATCTGAAGGATAATAAAACCTTGTTTCTTTATCTGGAACAGTCTTTTTTATATCATTCTCATGGACAGTGTAACCCATTCCAAAATCACGCATTACTTCGCCAAAACTGTATTCTATCAGAAAATTTCTATTCATTACAAGCCAACTGAATGTATGTGCAAAATCTTCACTTGAACTACCCATAATAGAAGTAATTCTTTCGTTTATATATTCTTTATCCATATTTTGATTATTGGAAACACGTTTTGCAAATTTTAATATAAGTTCTTCATCAGCAGTTCTGTCATGTTTTGCCTCAAGTCGATCAATCGTCTTCTGTTCCCTTTTTAAATTAAATTTATATTCATCCTCTCCATTAATGAGAGTGGATTCAATTTCATTAGGATCCATCCCCATCATTTCATTAATATCTACATATTCATAATCATGTGATCCCATCATTGATATCTTGGACTGCAAACGTCCATACTCGGATTCCATAAACTGAGTATGTTTTTTGAAAAATGCCATCTGTTCATCAGTATAAATCACATCAGTTTTGAGATTACTCAGAGTTTTGACTTCATTGCATACTATAAGATTCTGCCACAATTCACATACATTTTTTCTAATCTGTTCATCCGTAAGTTTCTCAAGGTCGATCATTTCATCAGCTCTAAGTATCATATCATAAACTTCTTTAATACGATTATAAATGATAGTTCCACGTTCTCTATCAGCCTGTTCCTTAGCTTTTTCCCTTGATATATTATTCTTTTCCATGAGTTCTGCAACATATTCTTCTGCACTTGCTGGATGAAAGTGTCGAATAACATCATCATTGTACCTTCTTTCATCATCCACACTACATTTGTTGTCATACCACATTGCAGAATGATATAAACGTCCAAATCCCCTCTGTTCTATATCGATTTTTGGTCTAACATCATAATATTTGGATTCATCTAATGAATACATACTATAATCAACCGTAGCCTCACGTACAACCTGTGCTTTATGTCTGCGTTTTTTTCTCGTTTCTTCATCAAACCTTGTTAATGGTTTAGCTGGATTAAATTCATTCTCTGCAATACATTTTTCAAGATTATTAAGCAGTTTCTCACTAGGCTCGTTGCCAATCAATATATTATTTGCATAATATTTCAGTAATACCTTAACCTGCCTGTCATCGAGTTTTATATTCTCTTTTTCCTGATATATTTTTATTAATGTATATAAATTTCTGTATATAGAATGTAACATACTGTTTTCTCCTTTTTCAGCTACTTGTTATTTTTTACATTCTTTATAATCTCTATAATCTTTATAATTTATCTTGGTGCTACAGCCTTTTTTTGCTTATTACTTACTTTTTCAACCTTCTTTTTGCTTGTCTTTGCATTGACATGAGATGCCTTTTTTTCTTTTTGCGATTTTTTTATACCTTCAATCACGTCATTCATATCATTGATAAGTGCATCATCGGAGTTTGCCTTTTTCGCAACACACAATGTATCCATTGTTACAGCAAAGTCTTTTTTTATATTTTTTGCAAGCTGCTGTGGATTAAGATTGAGCCTGCGCATCTCATATAGTGTTTTGTTAATTTCTCCCGACTGTGTAAGGATAAATTCTACAGCCTTATCCTGTAATTCCGGCGAAAGATTTGACCATTCTTGTCTTTTCTTTTTATCAGCATCATTTATGATAAGCTTACGAATGTCTGATAATGTATCCTCGATAGACCACTTTTCTTCATTCCATTTGAGTGCAGTATCAGATGCATTAAATATATCTAAAGCCAGATTGTATCTGTTAGCTGCATATGAATCTCCTTCTCTTTGAATATGCGGTTTACTTCTCCAAGCGTCTTTTTTATTAAGATATGCTCCCGCTTTTTCATTCATAGTCTTGATATAGTCATTCAATATCTCTGGATCCTGAGTAATATTTTTATTATCCAGATAATTATGGAGGTTGAGTATGCTTGCTTTTAATTCCTGGAACTGACGATGATTATCATTACGGTGTCGCTTTTTATCATATTCATCAGTCTCCAAAAGTTTTACATATTTTTCTAGTTTACTAAATAATCCAACCGATTCACGGTCTTTTACTATTTGCTGTTTTTCTAATTCCTTATCTATATTAGCAGATTTTATCTTTTCTGCCTCTTTAGGATTTGGATGTATAAAATTAATTTTATTATCTACGGTTTTTTTTGCATTATTCCATACATCAAGATTATTCTGACCATTTTCTATCCTAGGTACTCCTTTATTTGAGAATTCTTTAAGCTGCTTTTTCACCTCTTCCATACTTTTACATTTTCCAAGAGCTCTAATCCTTTCATTTCTCTTCATAGAGGCGTATTTGGCTCCGTAAACACTTGCTCCCGTAACATATTTATATTGAGGTCTTGTTTTTGAATCACTAAGTAATTCACTCATATTCTTTGATATTTCATTTGCTGTTTTTGTCATAAGATTATCACTCACTTGTGCGCTGACACCCTTATCAAAGGATATAAGATACTGCAAACTCTTATAATCTGTTACAAGATCAACATCTTCTTTTGATGCAGTATTGTTTGCAACCTTATCAAGTGCTGCCTCTCCCTCACGAATCAGCTTTGCATACCATCTCATTCCCTCATAATAAATTCTATCTTCTTCGTTTAAATTGACCTTTTTTTTAAGTTCAGGGTTCCTATCAAGCATATCGAGAGTCTTCTCACAGACATGATACATAAAATATCCTCTGACTGCACATTTTAGCTCTGTATTATCTAATAAGTCATGAACCTCTGAAATTGTTTTCAATCCATTTTTTATATGCTCTGCTATCGTATCAACGTCATTTTTAGTTACAAGTTTTTTCATATTATTATGAGCAGTTTGCAGCAATTTTGCTCCTTCTCCCTGTATACTTCTAACTTCGTCTGAGGCAGCAAATGCCTCACTAACCAACGTATATTTTGTTAAAAATGCTTCTCTATTGCTATTATCAATTATGTCTTTTACCGCTTTTTTGTGCTTCTCTGGAATGAGATTCATGTCTATCATTTTAGCATTAGCTTCTTTTGGTTTATCAATAATTGCAAATTCAAGCAAAGTAAGATATGCGATATCTTCTGATAAAAATACACTATTCTTTGGAATCGCATATGTTTCCGGTACATACTTTTCTTTTTCATCACCAATCAAGTTCTTATGAAGCTGTCCCCTTTTCTTAGTTCCATCTCCACCAGTTATACCCTCTCGTGTAAAATAATTATCAACATCATATGGATTAATATGATTACCAAATATTCTCTGTATATGCTGTTCAGTTTCCTTAAAAAAATCTTTATCTGTTAATATAACGTCTGTGGTATCTCGCATAATCTTCTCCTTTTACAATCTATCTTTTTTTGCTACTATTATACACACTATATCACACTATTAGCGACAAAAGTGAGACAAATTTCTGTTATTCCATTGTTTTTATATCACTTTTTTTCTTTACTTGCATATTGGTACGATCTTTTTGATGAACTTTCGTGTCATATTTTCCATTAGCAAGATTTGATTTCTTTATCGCTTCAATAGATTTGTCCAGATATCCTAGTAGCTCTTTATCTTTTGCTTTGCTCCTTTTTGCCGTACAAAGAGTAGTCATAATATCCTTAAAATCACCATCTAGTGAATTTGCAAAATCTTTTAAATTCAGGTCATTTTTATTGTAAGCTGAAAGCATTTTCTGATCCATTCCCTTGCTTGCAAGTACAAACTCAACAGCTTTTTCCTGCACATCTCCTGAAAGATCTGACCATTCTTTACGCTCTCCTACAGTAGCCTTACTTATTACATATTTACGAATATCACTTGCAAGACTCTGCAAAGAATTGCTGTAACCTGATGTAAATATATCAAGTGCAATATTATATCTGTTGCTTGCATAATTTTTCTTATTCTTATGTGTTCGCGCATGCTTACTATTCGCATCTTTTATTTTCAGATATGCAGCTGCCTTATTTCGCATATTATCTATATATTTATCGCGCAAATTTGGATCAATCTGATTATTTTCATTACTAAGATATTTCTGTAATTCTATTACGCTCTGCTTCATCGCCTGAAACTCAGAATGACTTGCATTGCGATGCCTTGACTTATCATATTCTTCTGTATTTAAAAGTTTAACATATTTATCCAATGCCGGACGAAGACCAAACGTGATATCTAATTCATTCTCTATTTTTGCTTTCATTTCAGCATATTCTTTTGTATTTTCTTCAATTTTTATTTTTTCATCGCTCGATGGATGAATTGTGCTCAGCTTATCATCAACTTTTTTTATCACGTCATTCCAAATTTCATTATCTTTTTCCTTATTTAATTTTTCAACCTCCTTGGCAATTTCCCCCATTTTTTTTCTGGCATCAGTGAAATTTGTACATTTACCCAATTGTTTAAATTTATCACTTCTTTTAAATACATAAGTAGCAGTTCCTGCTAATGCCTTTGGCGCACTTTGGTTTAATTTCATTATTGTATCAGAATCCTGATATTTCGGAATTTTCCCTTGAATTTTATTAAAAATGTCATCTTTTAAATTCTCATCTACCTCTTTTACTACCTTATTAATATCATATCCCAGAAGATATTGAAAATTTTTATAATCTGCTGCTAGCTGCGCTTCTTCAGGAGTCAGAGCCTTATCGTCGGCTATTTTGCCAATTGCTGCCTCTCCCTCACGAATCAACTTTGCATACATTCCCATTCCATTATAATATTCCCAATCTTCTTTGCTTAGATTTACTTTCTCTTTTAGCTGTGGATTTCTCTCAAGCATCTCTAGAGTCTTTTCACATGTGTGATAATTCATGTATCCATATATACCATAGGTTAAAGTACTTCCATTTGACCAATCTATTATTTTTCTTACTGTATCAAGTCCATCTCTAACAGACTTTGCGATTGCGTCTAAATCATTCTTTTGAACACGCTCTCTAGTATTATCATGTGCCTTCTGCATATCAGCTCCAAATGCATTTCCCATAACTCTGTATTCGTTTGATGCAAAAAAGCCTGATGAAATAATTGAAAACGTATCTATTTTTTTATACTTATTTCCTTTTTCAAATATAGGTCTTAACTCATCTTTGTCTTCCTTTGTTAATCCCATACTATCAACATCGACATAATCAGGCCTGACTGTAGAAGAAAGATCAAGATATGATAAAATATACACATCATCAGATGTAAACATACTATCCTGGGGTATCTCATATGCCTGGGGCTTATAATTACAAACAAGTTCTGGATATTTAGATTTACTGCCACTAACATTTTCTTTTGGAAAACCATGCTCAACATCAAATGAATTAATCTGATTACCAAACATTCTTTTCCATCTTTTGTCTATATCTTTAAAATAATCTTTTTCTGATTGTATTACACCACCATTACCATCTCTCATAGCATTCTTTTCCTTTCAAACAATATTGTGACTATGTAATAATTATACTTTTGCAATTATATTCTATATATTAACATATTAAGTAAGACAAAAGTAGGACAAAATCGGAGATTAAATCCAGGGGTTCGAGCATCCAAGAATGTTTCTTAGCAGAAAAAAAGCAGGTCGTTTGACCTGCCTTTTTTCTGTTAACAACGTGCGTGAGAGGATTCGAACCCCCGACACCTTGGTCCGTAGCCAAGTGCTCTATCCAGCTGAGCTACACACACATATTCAATTAACTTCTTAAAGAAGTTAATGCCGGCGACCGGAATCGAACCGGTACGATGTCGCCACCACAGGATTTTAAGTCCTGCGCGTCTGCCAGTTCCGCCACGCCGGCACGATGCTTTGCATCGATGGGACCTACAGGGCTCGAACCTGTGACCCTCTGCTTGTAAGGCAGATGCTCTCCCAGCTGAGCTAAGATCCCATAAACGACCCAGACGGGACTCGAACCCGTGACCTCCGCCGTGACAGGGCGGCGCTC
>CAVICC010000067.1:0-13071 GCA_963641405.1 bacterium
TAGCTGGAGCCGGCATTTACTCCCACTAGACTAAGGAATCGTGAAAGCGTATGCCACAGGCGAACACCGCGGTTCAACTGTACAACTGGCAAAATGTACACAAACCTTGAGCCCAAAATCGACGCCTAACAAATTTACGCAATCACAGCTAAATGTTTTGCAATCGGCAACCGCGCAGGCTACATCCCAGGCGGTACCAGCACTATTTTATATGTGTGAAGTTTGAGTAAAGAATTTATACAAGGGAGACAATAAATGCAGTTAAGTATAGAAGAGGTAAAAAAATTAGACAAAAACAGCTATCAGATCATTGATATAAGAAGTGAGGATGAGGTAGCACACGGAGCTATTCCCGGAGCACTTAATATCGAGGCAGAGGCTATAGAAAAAGACGAGAGGGTTGAGCGAGACAAAAAACTTATCATCTGCTGCAGCCGTGGTAAAAACAGTGTGGATGTGGCTGAGTACCTTACGGAAAAGGGCTTTGACGCTGCAAGCCTAAAGGGAGGATACATAAGCTGGCTTTTAGATGCCATGAAAGAGGATACAGAGGCAGAACGTGATATTCAGGCTGATGTGGAGCAGAGTCTGCGCAAAAAATTCAAAAAATCCATCTGGAGAAAATTCACAAAGGCGATAAATACATATGAGTTTGTAAAACCGGGAGACAAGATCGCGGTATGTATTTCCGGTGGAAAAGACTCGATGCTCATGGCAAAGCTGTTTCAGGAGTTAAAGCACCACAACAAGTTTGATTTTGAGGTAAAATTCCTTGTAATGGACCCGGGATACAATGAGGCAAACAGGCATGTCATTGAGGAAAACTGCAAGAACCTTGGCATACCGGCTACTATTTTCGAGTCGGATATATTTGATGCAGTTTACGAGATAGAAAAATCACCGTGTTATCTGTGTGCGCGCATGAGACGAGGCCATCTTTACTCCTTTGCAAGGGAATTAGGCTGCAACAAGATTGCGCTCGGACATCACTATGATGATGTTATTGAGACGATCCTCATGGGTATGCTCTACGGAGCACAGGTGCAGACCATGATGCCGAAGCTCCACAGCACCAATTTCGAGGGAATGGAGCTTATCAGACCGCTTTATCTCGTAAGAGAGGATGATATCAAGGCATGGCGCGATTATAACGGACTTCATTTCATACAGTGTGCCTGCAAGTTTACAGACACCTGTACGACCTGCAATAACGAGGAGAACCGTTCAAAGCGTGTGGAGATAAAACAGCTCATTGCAGATCTTAAAAAGGTAAATCCTTTTGTTGAGGCAAATATATTTAAGAGCGTGGAAAATGTAAACTTAAGCACGATCGTGGCATACAAAAAGGATGGCGTAAAGCACAGCTTTCTTGAGGACTATGATGAGTAAATACACTGTATCACACTTGTATCTGATATAAAGTGTATTTAATAGCTGCATAGCTGTATTTCTCCGATAACAGTGAAAAGCAGATATGTGCAATTTGTAGATGTACTGTTTTCAATCGCATCTGACTCAAACTTTTAAAATCTCGATCAGATGTCCTTTAAGCAGCTTATCGAAAACATATAGACTTAATAGGAAATAGATATTATAATAACAGGGCAAATTTTGTGTATGGATCATATTTTAAACGCTGAAAAAACAGCACACGACAATATTATAGAGGTAACAGATCTTGATGAGTCACAGCTCTGGCCGTACATACAGACTTCCGAGGTTGCGCTTTTGCGCTGCAATGAGCCTGATCCCGGAGTATTTGTTGCGGAAAGCCCGAATGTCATAAGGCGCGCGGTAGCTGCAGGCTACGAACCTTTATCATTTCTAGTGGAGGATAAGATGATAGGGCGCGATGGCTGGGATGTGGTAAAACAGTTTCCACAGGTACCTGTGTATACGGCATCAGAGTCGGTGCTTAAAGGTATCACAGGCTTTAAGCTTACAAGAGGACTGCTTGCACTTTTTAAGAGAAAACCGCTTTTAGATATGGAAAGCATATGTCAGGGCAAAAGCCGCATAGCGATACTTGAGGATGTGGTCAATCCGACTAATGTCGGAGCAATATTCCGCTCAGCGGCAGCTCTTGGAATGGAGGCTGTGATACTCACAAACGGCTGCAGCGATCCGCTCTACAGGCGCGCAAGCCGTGTAAGCATGGGAAATGTTTTCCTCGTACCATGGACAATCATGGAAAAGGGCAGGTGGCCGGAAGTCGGTATGGAAGTCCTAAAGAATAATGGATTTAAGACCGCAGCCATGGCACTTTCAGATGAGTCGGTAAGTATCGATGACCAAGGACTTCTGGCAGAGGAAAAACTTGCTGTGATACTAGGCACAGAGGGTGATGGTCTGGCAAAAAGCACTATCGCAGACTGTGATTACACGGTAAAGATACCTATGTCAGCAGGAGTGGACTCACTTAATGTGGCTGCGGCAAGTGCAGTGGCATTCTGGGAGCTTGGTAGAAAACAGGTCGCTGGTCACGTTGTAAGGTGAGAACAGTTACGATAAATTTAAAATATGACCGTATGATACAATTTAAGTTACGATTTATACGAAGCAGTACTAATTATGGAGAGAATAAATGTTAAATCAGTTTTCAAGAACAGAGCTTTTACTGGGAAAAGAGGCAATGGAGAAGCTTAAAAATGCAAGAGTCGCAATATTTGGAGTAGGCGGAGTAGGCGGCTATGTCTGCGAAGCACTCGTAAGAAGCGGTGTCGGTGCATTTGACCTTATAGATGATGACAAGGTCTGCCTTACAAACTTAAACAGACAGATCATTGCCACAAGAAAGACAGTCGGCAAGTACAAGGTCGATGTGATGAAAGAAAGAATTTTAGATATAAATCCTGATGCAAAGGTAGAGACACACAAGTGCTTCTTTTTGCCGGAAAATGCGGATGAATTTCCTTTTGAAGAATATGATTATATAGTCGATGCGGTCGATACAGTAACTGCAAAGATATCACTGGTTATGGTGGCAAAGGAGAAAAATGTTCCTATCATAAGCAGTATGGGAGCAGGAAACAAGCTGGATGCAAGCCAGTTTAAGGTAGCTGATATCTACAAGACAAAGGTATGTCCGCTCGCAAAGGTTATGAGACGAGAGCTTAAAAAGCGCGGAGTCAAAAAATTAAAGGTAGTATACTCTGAGGAACAGCCTACAAGACCTATAGATGATATGGCTATAAGCTGCCGCACGAACTGTATCTGTCCACCGGGCGCAAAGCACAAGTGCACAGAGCGCAGGGATATCCCGGGAAGTCTTGCATTTGTACCATCTGTAGCAGGACTTATCATCGCAGGTGAGGTTGTGCAGGATATCTCATTCGACAGAGTATAATGTATACATATTTTTTATGAATTTAACAGCGAAATTATAAAGTATACGTATTTACAATATAAAAACAGCCGCAACGGAGATAAATAATGAGTGAAGTAACACCAAAGCAGCTTGCAAAGCTGGAAAACTTAAAAATATATTTAAAAGAGCTTGGATCTGTAGCTGTGGCATTTTCAAGCGGAGTGGACTCTACTTTTTTACTTAAAGTAGCGTCAGATATACTCGGGAACAGGGCGATAGCGGTAACCGCACAGTCCTGCTCGTTCCCAAAGAGGGAGCTTAATGAGGCAATAGAATTCTGCAAAAAAGAGGGAATCAGACATTTCGTGTGTGAGTCGGAGGAGCTTAGCATAGACGGCTTTGCACAGAATCCGAAAAACAGATGCTATCTGTGCAAGAGAGAGCTTTTTGAAAAAATAAAGGCGATCGCGGCAGAAAATAACATTTCTTATGTTGCAGAAGGATCGAATTTGGACGATAATGGAGATTACAGACCAGGTCTTGTCGCAGTAGCGGAGCTTGAGGTAAAAAGTCCTCTTAGAGCATGTGATATGACAAAGGCTGATATAAGGGCTTTATCAAAATACTTAAATCTTCCTACCTGGCAGAAGCAGTCGTTTGCCTGTCTGTCATCCAGATTTGTATACGGAGAGACTATCACCGAGGAGAAGCTTGGCATGGTAGATAAAGCGGAGCAGCTCCTTTTGGACATGGGCTTTCATCAGGTCAGAGTCCGTATACATGGCATGATGGCGCGTATAGAGATCGAGCCATCGCAGTTTGACATACTCATGCAGGATGACAACCGCAAAAAGATCACAGAGTATTTTAAATCCATCGGATTTACCTATGTAACACTTGACCTTATGGGATACCGCATGGGAAGTATGAATGAGACACTTGAGGTGTAACCGATATTAGTACTGCTAATATATTTAAAAATATACAACTGTAAAGGTACTAAGCAGTTATACATAAAATATAAATTACCAGACTTAAGAAAGGGATAAAGAAATGCCAGTATTTGATTTTAGTGATGCACCGGCAGCAAATGAGCATCCGGAGTGCACATATGAGACATTTCACTCGACAGAGACATCTGCGTCAGCAGAGAAGCCTATCGTAGTGATCGATAACAGCCAGAAGGAATGGAGCCATCATTCGCTTGGTATGTTTACCAACCCTATAAAGCGTACATCCTTTGAGTTTGAGGACGAGGACGGAGTGACAAGCGCGGATATCTTGCGTATTGACTCACGTTTTGTAAGCCTTTTTAAATGGCTCGGGGAAAATCATATAAAAGTACAGCTTTCAGGCGCAAACACACCTGACGGATATGCTGTATACAGAGTAAGGGAAGTCGCTCTTGGAAGAGGCACAAAGCTTTCAGCGGAGGACGGATTTTTACAGTATATGATGGAGCGTCTTTTTGCAAGCACCATGCCACAGGATGAGCCTGATCTCGATGATTACGAGGAAGAGGGCGACAGTATGAAGCTTACGAGCATCCAGAGCATCACTGATTTCATGACCTGTGCCGGACGCACTCTGCCTGACAATATACTTCTCTGGGCGAGAAGAAACCTTGCTGTTGCGCGCTCAAACGAGGTATCACCGGAGGAGAGACGCCACGCACAGCGCGCACTTTCCATCATGATGAATATCCAGTGGAAAGGCAACTATTTCGAGGCAATAGATCCTGTTGAGGCAAGAAGGATACTTGATGAGGAACTTTACGGCATGGAGAGCGTAAAGCAGAGAATTATTGAGACTATCATACAGATCAACAGAACACATACACTTCCGGCATACGGTCTGCTTCTCTGCGGTCCTGCGGGAACTGGAAAATCACAGATCGCATATGCCGTGGCACGTATACTTAAGCTGCCATGGACAACACTCGATATGAGTTCTATAAATGATGCAGAGCAGCTTACCGGAAGTTCACGTATCTATTCAAATGCAAAGCCGGGTATCATAATGGAGGCATTTTCGCAGGCAGGCGAGTCTAACCTCGTATTTATCATCAACGAGTTAGACAAGGCAGCATCCAAAAACGGCAACGGAAACCCTGCGGATGTGCTGCTCACACTGCTTGATAACCTTGGATTTACTGACAACTATATGGAGTGTATGGTTCCGACAGTCGGAGTTTATCCGATCGCCACAGCCAACGATAAATCACAGATCAGCGCACCGCTTATGTCACGTTTTGCGGTAATAGATATCCCTGATTACACGGACGAGGAGAAAAAAGTGATCTTCTCGCGCTTTGCGCTCCGCAAGGTATTTGACCGCATGGGAATGAAAGAGGATGAGTGTGTACTCACGGAGGACGGACTCGATGCAGTCATAAAGCTGCATGAGAATACATCAGGTATCCGTGATCTCGAGCAGGCGGCAGAGCATATTGCAGCAAATGCACTCTATCAGATCGAGGTCGATAAGGTAAAACAGGTGGTATTTGATGCAGAGGCAGTATTTAAGCTGCTCGGCTAGACATATAGAATAGAAAACCGTGTATAAATACATCAGGTTACATACTTAGAATATATGAAAAAAGGTAACTATTCAGTACAGAAATATGCGGTACCGCATATTTCGTAAGAAAAAGTATATTATGTAGGAGCAAGCGCCCATCAGCGAAGCTGATTCTAATGCGCTTGCGGCTCGCAACTGTGAAGGTACTGAACAGTTACGAAAAAAGCATAAATTGATATATAGGATAGTCGCGAAAATAAGAAGGAGAATGTCAGGATGAGAGAATTTAGTAAATCTACGAAATTGGACAATGTACTATATGATGTGAGAGGTCCGGTAGTTGACGAGGCAGCCCGCATGGAGGAGAACGGCACAAACGTGTTAAAGCTCAATATCGGAAACCCGGCACCATTTGGATTCCGCACTCCTGACGAGGTCATATATGATATGTCGCGCCAGCTTACCGAGTGTGAGGGATATTCCAATTCAAAGGGACTTTTTTCAGCAAGAAAAGCGATCATGCAGTATGCACAGCTTAAGAAATTACCTAATGTTTCAGTGGAGGATATCTATACCGGAAACGGAGTAAGTGAGCTTATAAACCTCAGCATGTCGGCACTTCTTGACAATGGAGATGAGGTGCTTGTACCATCACCGGATTATCCGCTCTGGACAGCGTGTGTCACACTTGCCGGAGGAAAGGCAGTACACTACATCTGTGATGAGCAGTCAGAGTGGTATCCTGATATCGAGGACATCAAAAAGAAGATCACAGACAGGACAAAGGCTGTTGTCATCATAAATCCAAACAACCCTACAGGTGCGCTCTATCCAAGAGAGGTGCTTCAGCAGATAGTTGATGTGGCAAGAGAGCATGAGCTTATGATCTTCTCGGATGAGATCTATGACAGACTTGTCATGGATGATTACGAGCATATTTCGATAGCATCACTTGCACCGGATCTTTTCTGCGTGACCTTCAGCGGTCTTTCTAAATCGCACATGATCGCAGGATATCGTATCGGATGGATGGTATTAAGCGGAAATAAAGCCATTGGAAAAGACTACATAGAGGGATTAAATATGCTTTCAAATATGCGCCTTTGCTCAAATGTGCCGGCACAGTCTATCGTACAGACAGCACTGGGCGGCTACCAGAGTGTAGGCGAGTATATCGTTCCGGGCGGACGTATCTACGAGCAGAGAGAGTATATCTACAAAGCCTTAAACGATATACCGGGAATTACCGCGGTTAAGCCAAAGGCAGCATTTTACATATTCCCAAAGATCGACACTGCGAAGTTTAACATCAAAAATGATGAGCAGTTTGCACTTGACCTGCTCCGTGAGAAAAAGATACTCATTATCCACGGTGGCGGCTTTAACTGGGATCAGCCTGATCATTTCAGAGTCGTATATCTGCCAAGGATAGAGGTATTAAAGGACGCTATGGGAAGCCTTTTGGATTTCCTTTCTACTTACAAGCAGAAATAGATATTTGCTAAAAATAAAACTCATAATATATTTTTACCAGGAAGAGATAAAATGACATTAAAAGACTTAAAGGTTGGAGAGAGTGCCAGAATTAAATCAGTGGGCGGCGAGGGTGCGCTGCGCCAGCACTTTCTTGATATGGGAGTGATACCAAAAGCAGAGGTTACCGTAGTAAAATTTGCACCGATGGGAGATCCGATGGAGCTTCAGGTTCACGGATATGAGCTTACACTAAGGCTCGATGATGCGGCTCAAATAGAGGTAGAGCTGATCGAGAAAAGAGCAAGAAAACACGAAGGACCAAAGGAGATGAGCAAGACAGCACATCCGGGCCTAGGTGAGGAAGGCAAGTATCATGTAAAGGGTGACGGCAATCCACTTCAGGCGGGACAGAAGCTTACATATGCTTTAGTAGGCAATCAGAACTGTGGAAAGACAACGCTTTTTAACCAGCTTACAGGATCTAATCAGCATGTTGGCAATTTCCCGGGAGTTACTGTTGACAGGAAGGACGGCTCGATAAAAGGTTATCCGAATACATCGATCACTGATCTGCCAGGCATTTATTCCATGTCACCGTATAGCAGCGAGGAAATTGTATCGAGAAATTTTGTACTTGACAATAATCCAAAAGCAATTATAAACATAGTAGATGCAACCAACATCGAAAGAAATCTGTACCTTACAATGCAGCTTCTTGAGATGGATATACCGATGGTTGTAGCACTTAATATGATGGATGAGGTGACAGGAAATTCAGGCTCTATCGATGTAAACAAGATGGAAGGACTTCTCGGAGTACCGGTTGTACCTATCTCGGCTGCAAAGAATGAGGGTGTTGACGAGCTTGTACGCCATGCCATACATATAGCAAAATATCAGGAACGCCCGGGCAGGCAGGATTTCTGTGATGAAAACGACTTCGGTGGAGCAGTTCACAGATGTATACACGCGATATGCCATCTTATAGAGGATCACGCAAAGATGGCTGGTGTGCCTATCCGTTTTGCGGCAACAAAGCTCATAGAGGGGGATGGGCTGATACTTGAACAGCTTCATCTTGATGAGAATGAAAAAGAGACGCTCGAACATCTTATAGTACAGATGGAAAAGGAGAGAGGTCTTGACAGAAGTGCTGCGATAGCAGATATGCGATTTACATTTATCGAAAAAATATGTGAGAGCACAGTGGTAAAACCTAAGGAGAGCCGTGAACGTTTAAGAAGTGAGCGTATAGACCGCGTGCTTACGGGAAAATACACAGCTATACCTTGTTTTGTAGTCATAATGATAGCGGTATTTTACCTCACTTTCAATGTGATAGGTGCCGGACTTCAGTGGCTTTTAGAGCAGGGGATTAGCGCACTTACAGATGTGACCGACAAGGCACTTACAGCAGCGGGAGTCAATGCGGTGCTGCACGGACTTGTGATCGATGGCATTTTTGCGGGAGTTGGAAGTGTGTTAAGTTTCCTTCCTATTATCGTTACACTATTTTTCTTTCTATCACTTATGGAGGATAGCGGATATATAGCACGAGTGGCATTTTTTATGGATAAGCTGCTTAGAAAGATCGGACTTTCCGGCAGAAGCATTGTGCCTATGCTTATAGGCTTTGGATGTACTGTTCCGGCAGTTATGGCAACAAGGACACTCCCGAGTGAGAGAGACAGGCGTATGACAATACTTCTTACTCCGTTTATGAGCTGTTCGGCAAAACTGCCAATTTATGCATTCTTTGTTAGTGCATTTTTTCCAGAGCATGGTGGTCTTGTGATGGCAGGACTTTATTTCCTAGGAATAATCGTGGGAATAATTTTTGCATTTGTATACAGAAAGACATTGTTTAAAGGAGACGCGGTTCCATTTGTCATGGAGCTTCCTAATTACAGAATGCCAGGAGCAAAAAATGTAGGACAGCTCTTGTGGGAAAAGGCAAAGGATTTCCTTCAGAAAGCATTCACTGTTATTCTGCTTGCTACAATGTGCATCTGGTTTTTGCAGAGCTTTGATATACATTTTAATATGGTAAGCGACTCAAAGGACAGCATGCTTGCAGCCATATCAAGCGTTCTGGTTCCGCTTTTTAAACCACTCGGACTTGGGGATTGGAGGATATGTACCTCACTTATCAGTGGATTTATGGCAAAAGAGAGTGTTGTTTCGTCTCTTGAGATACTTTTCGGTGGAACAGTGACAACTGCGATCACGTCACTCTCGGCAGCGGCATTACTGGTTTTCTCACTGCTTTACAGTCCTTGTGTGGCAGCAATAGCATCCATAAAACGTGAACTTGGCGGTAAATGGGCAGCTGGAGTAGTATTGTTCCAGTGTGCAATTGCGTGGGTGGCTGCATTTATAGTTAGAATTATCGGTATGATTGTGATGTAAGCTGTATTATATTGTATAAATAGGATGTAATGAATATAAGCAGTTTAAGTGTGGCACCTACAGTATTGCTGAGATATAAATTTAACAGGAGAAGAAAGAGGTATATATGAAAAAAATGAATTGGTTTGCAAGACCTGATAGGTTTAAAAACAGGCTTATCATGGTCATACTAGGGGTTTTGATACAGGGCTTTGGCTTGTCATGGATCATAGAGGTTCATTTTGGCACAGATCCGTGTTCGGCATTTACGCAGGGAGTTATATCGCATGTGCCGCTCAGCTTTGGCACAGCACAGCTTCTTATAAATATTCTGTTGTTTGCCGTGGTGTTTTGCGCGGACACAAGCCTCATAGGCTTTGGAACGATAGCCAATATGGTTTTTATCGGTTATATATCTGATTTTTGCAGATTTATATATGCAAAGGTGCTGCCATCATGGCTGTTTGAGAACATGGCAAGCAGGATCATCATTTTGATACCGGCACTCATAGTTTTCATACTCGGGGCAGCGATGTATATGACCGCAGGGCTTGGCACTTCACCGTACGATGCGATCGCTTTTATAGTGTCGGACAGAGTGAAAAATATTCCATTTAAGTTTATAAGGATGACATGGGATATCATATTTCTTATAATAGGCTTTGTGCTCGGTGGAAATATCGGAGTGGTAACATTTGCCGTTGCTTTCTTCCTTGGACCTGTGATCACATGGGAGCAGAAAAAACTGGCGGTGTTTATATCATAGAATTAAAATTTCTTATTGGTATTTTGAATTGGTTCCAGTGCCGATAACTACGCATATATATTTAAAAAACTAAAAAACAAATCTTAAAAAGGAGAATAACAATGGACATCAAATTAGAAAATGATTTACTTGAGGTAACTATCAACAGCTTTGGGGCAGAGCTTTCAAGTATCACAGGCAAAGAGACAGGTACACAGTATCTGTGGGATGCCGATGAGAAATTCTGGAAGAGAAGTGCGCCTGTGCTTTTCCCATTCGTGGGCAGCTTAAAGAACAAAAAATATACTGTCGATGGAAAAGATCATCCTATGGGACAGCATGGATTTGCAAGAGATATGGAGTTTTCAGTTGTATCAGAGACAAAGGATGAGGCATGGTTTGAGCTTAGATCAAACGATGACACACTCGCCAAATTCCCATTTGAGTTTGTCTTAAAGATCGGATACAGGCTGGATGGAAATGATATAAAGGTTACGTGGCATGTAGAAAATCCGGGAGATAAAGAGCTGCTTTTCTCTATCGGAGGACATCCGGCATTTATGTGTCCTGTCACAGAGGACGGAAAACAGTCTGATTATTATCTGAAATTTGATGCTGACAAGGCACTTACATATGGACTCTTAGGCAGTGACGGACTTCTTGACAGAGACGATTATCTACTTGGCGTGGATATCAATGGTTACTGTGCTATAGATAAGCATATGTTTGATAAGGATGCTCTTATCATCGAGCATTTTCAGGCATCAAAGGTAAGTCTCTGCACTCCTGATAAAAAGCCTTATCTTACAGTGTCATTTGACGCACCACTGTTCGGACTCTGGTCACCGGCTGGAAAAGGTGCACCGTTTGTATGCATCGAGCCATGGTATGGCAGATGTGACAGAGCTGACTTTAGCGGAGAGTTAAAGGACAGAGAATACGGAAATGTGCTTGCGGTGGGTGAGACATTCGAGAAATCATATGATATTACAATCGAATAATATATGACTTAAACTGCCCACTTGTAAATTTTATAGAGCCTAAAATCGATACCAATAAATTAGCAATTTAAACTGGGGTTTCCCATCGGCAGCAGCACAACGCATCCCCAGGCGGCTCACTCAAAAATAACAAGTGGACAGTTTTGGTATTATATATGTCGCGGTGCGCCCGCCTTCTTCATGGTTGTCTGTAACAGCCATTTCTGATCAATCTTCTTTAGTTCATCACCAAATCTGACATGCAGCCGCACCGAACCCTCGAGCTGTTCGATATGCTCGATCGTGCCTTTTCCAAACTTAGGATGAGTTACATCATCATTGATATTAAATTTTACAGTGCTGTTTTGCTTTTTGCGGTATTCCTGCTCGCGAGTGTACTGGTCGCGGATAGGGATACTTTTGTCAGTTATCTTTTTCTTAAGCACTTTGTCATAATCATGCTTCATAAGGCTTTCGCCAGCCTTGTAGTAAGGAGTCGGTGCAGCACCGATAAGTGAGCAGCAGTATTTCCACGCACTGCCATGTATGCCGGGCTGCCAGTTGTACTTGTCAGGAATATGCATGTTGTACTGCATATAGTGAGCGTACTCGTGCTTGTACAGATCCATGCGGTCGCTCTTGGAAAGCGGCTTTGATACACAGTAGCCTATAAAGAGCAGTGAAAAGTGAAATTCTTCTTCATCCTGCCCAAGGCCCGGAGTGTATGCACCGAGTCTGTCCTCGTCAAGCCCAAAGGTTATCGGAACCTTTGCCGCATGAAGTCCGAACTGGCGGTCGAGCTTCTGATAGAGAAAGCGGATCTCTGCGAGATGTATTTTTGTTTCGTTTTCGAGTAGTTGTCGTAGATTGTTGTCGATGTTCATATTGTTTATATTTTACTTAAATCAAATAGTGTTGTTAATAATTGAAAGTAATTCATTTGGAGTAACGATAAATGGCTCTTTTGGAAAATGCTTTCCGTTGCCGGTTACAAGATAAGCTCCATTATCTTTTTTGGACATAACAACTTCATAGAAAACTAAATCCTTAGGATCTGGTAATTCTTTTCCGGTATGAGTTTGTGTCGCAAAAATTCCGTAAGCTCTTATGGTATCAAGTAATAATTGAATGTCGGGTTCTTTAAACTTGAACTTTTTAAGATGGAGAACATTATCGTATTCGTCAATAATTTCAGTGTTATATACAGGAATGATAATTCCATCAAATACTGCGTTTAGAATTTGTACAGTTGCAGCATCGTCATGTTTTGAGAGTAGTGCAGATATTAATACGTTTGTATCAATAACAACCATATATTTCATAAAAACTCCTTAATCTATGCCTTGGCGTGTTTGCTGTATTTCAGTGTTTATTTCATCGAGAGACAGATCTTGCAGCTTATTTTGTCTGGCGGAAGACCGTAAATTATTGAATGCTGTTCGACCGTCAGATAAAGAGAGCGAAGGAGCAGCAGAAATTTCAAATGGAATTTTTCTTTCACGAACAACGGTTCTTGCAAAAACATTTATTGCTGTTGAAGTGTTCATTCCGAATTCTTTACATAAACTATCAAATTGATTTTTTAAACCTTCATCCATACGGACACTAAATGTTGCCTGAGCCATATAAATACCTTCTTTCTTATATGCTAATAT
>CAVICC010000068.1:0-12486 GCA_963641405.1 bacterium
AAAGTATATTATGTAGAAGCAAGCGCCCATCAGCGAAGCTGATTCTAATGCGCTTACGGCTCGCAACTGTGAAGGTACTGAACAGTTACAAGTTATTTATCATGTCGAGTCCTTCTCCAAGGAAATCTCTCTCAAATTCTAGATTTCCACTATAACCCATTACGATAAGATCCTCCACACTGCCAAACATGCTCAAGGACTCTGCTTTAATACTGTTATTACCATCCCTGCCAAGTGTCTGGCATTTTCTTGAATGTTCCATTGCCACCTTTTGCTCCGTCTCGCTGTGGCCATGCATTGCCTCGATAGCCTCGCGCGTGGTATCTTCTTCAAACCTTGTATTGTTTGCCACTGCACGCTGTACGATATCTGGTTTCTGTGGATGACTGTTCCGTGTTGTCTGCTGGCGTTTTATCTGCTGCACATGTGACTGTACACTTGCTGTCTGTGGATTACGATTCGGTTGTGTACTTTTCTTTGTCTTTCGGTTAGCGTTGCTGATATTTACTATCACTGCACAAAAAATAACAATAAATACAAATAATTCCATAGTCTACTCCTTAAAAAGCCTGCACATATCGCGCAGTATATATTTAGCTGTCTGTTCCGGTTCAAAATCCTTTTCTTTTCCTACAAGAAGCGGTCTGATCTCGTCTACGATCTTTTTGGTGCGCTTATCTGTGCTGTTTTCGTACTTGTCATTTATGGCTTCCGCCTGTTTCACACAAGCCTCTATCTGCGTTAAAATGTCGCATTGAAAACCAGCGTAATATATCTGATGAACTTTTTCTATCTTTTGCTGAAACGGCAGTTTCTCAAGATCTTTGTTGGTATGATCCAGATAAAAATACGAAAGTGCAAACAGATCAGGTTTCTGCCGCTTTAGCCCTTCATCTGTCAAATGTATAAGGTTTTCGATCTCACTTTGAAGTATAATGCCATTTTCACATGAGTCAATGTATTTTCCGGCAAGCTTTACTACAGATTCAAGTGTTGTGTGAAAGTCCGTGTCCGCTTTGCTGATAAGAAATTCATCATCGAACATGCCTCTTTTTGCTTTGCAGGATTTGATAATCTCATTAAAAAGACTCCTATCAGCTCCCTCTAGCTTTTGATATCCTATGACAAGCTGTTCTAATTTTTTTAAATCCTCCGCAAGCTCATTAAGTCCGGTCTTTACTCCATAGTAACGTTTGACCACATTTGAAGAGTTCTTTCTGGTTCTTACATACAGCTTGAGCCACTTGTTCACACATGACATGTCAGCACCTGCCGTATCCATCGCTTTCTTAAATTTTTTATCTGCTTCAGTCAGTCCTAAAATCATTATACTAATCCTCAATCGCATTCCCATATAAAAACAGTTTTATTCATTCACAGCTTCTCCAAACTATATATTATTATGATTTTACACCAATCTACATTATTTTGAAAGAGATTTTAAAAAACAGTAATTATTGATTTGACAAAACAGACTGTCTTCTTATACAATTTAATTATAATTGTCGTTCTATTATAAATTCAATATATATCCCAACTAAACAAGGAGGACCTATATGAACACTTACCTGCTTATAACAGCTATAATCATATTCGCCTGTATTATGCTAAACCGCATATCCAACCGCATCGGAGTCCCCACGCTTCTTGCTTTTATATTGCTCGGCATGGCATTTGGTTCCGACGGAATATTAAAAATACCATTCGACAATTACTCTGCTGCTGAACAGATATGTTCTATTGCCCTTATTTTTATCATGTTTTATGGTGGATTCGGTACAAACTGGCAACGGGCAAAAGTAATCGCCGCAAAGGCTATTCTGCTATCGACAATCGGAGTTATAATAACCTGCTTTCTAACTGCGGGCTTTTGTTATATCGCATTGCATATGAATTTAAACGAAAGTCTTCTGATAGGAGCTCTCATTGCATCAACTGATGCAGCCAGTGTCTTTTCAATACTCCGTTCTAAGAAACTAAACCTAAAATACAATACAGCTTCTCTTCTAGAAGTAGAAAGCGGAAGTAATGATCCATGTGCATATATGCTGACAGCAACATTCATTTCGATCGCAAAAGGAAGTGCCGGTGTCTCTGATATAGTTTTACTTATTGCAAAACAGCTTATATTTGGTTTGTCACTCGGTGCACTTATATCAGTAATTTCAATCTGGCTTATAAGACGGATAAAATTCCAGACCTCTGGATTTGACGCAATATTTGTTGTTGCAATCGCACTTTTATCATATGCTCTTCCGTCATACTTTGATGGAAACGGATATCTGAGTGCGTATATAGTGGGAATTGTTCTTGGAAATATTGAGATAGACAATAAGAAAAAACTGGTAAATTTCTTTGATGGAATAACAGGACTCATGCAGATGCTTATTTTCTTCTTGCTCGGACTGCTCTCATTTCCATCTAAACTGCCGAATGTTGTAATTCCTGCGCTTTTTATATTCCTGTGGCTTACTTTTATTGCAAGACCGCTTGCAGTTGGAATGGTACTTACACCATTTAAAAGTCGCATAAACCAGCAGCTTTTAGTAGCGTGGTCCGGACTGCGAGGCGCTGCCTCTATAGTTTTTGCAATAATGGCATGCATAGCAATTGAAAGTGAAAATGACATATTTCATATTATATTTATGATCGTGCTGTTTTCTATATTGTTTCAAGGTTCATTGCTGCCATGGGTTTCAAGAAAAGTTGATATGATTGATAAAAACTCAGATGTCATGAAAACCTTCAACGATTACTCGGAGGAAGTCGATATACAGTTTATACAGCTTACCATTCCGGAAAATCATCTTTGGTGTGGACGCAAACTTAAAGATCTGACGCTGCCACCTGAGACCCTTATAGTTCTGATAAAAAGAGATGGACAAAATATCATCCCCGATGGAGAAACAATCATCCTGCGAGGTGATGTTCTCGTACTAAGTGCCACTACACCCGATGAGGTAAGCGGTATAAAGCTTGTTGAAAAGACAATAGATGCCGGCAGCAAATATAATCGTATGCTGTTGTCAGACATTCCAAAGAAGCCAAATGAAATAATCATAATGATACAAAGAAAAGGCCAGGTGATCATACCAAATGGAAACGTAAGACTTGAAGAAGGAGATATGCTTGTTATCAATCGTGGAATGTAATTTCTTGTTACCACTCGTTAGAGCCATTAAAATCAATTTCATTAAAAAGGAGCCACGCACCAAAGTGCGTGACTCCTTTTTCTATACGACAAGATGATATCAAAATACATTTTCTATATACATCCTATCGCTTACTATATATAGTCTTGATTAACGACCAAACTGCATATCGTTGTTTCCTGAGTTTGTTGTAAACATCTCAAGCATGTTGATTGGATCGTTGTAATCCATGATCCATCCCTCACGAGCGAAGTCGAAATCTCCGTCCTTACGAGAGTTAAGGAATACATTCCACTCCTGCTGGTCGATCTTTAAGTCGATACCGATTGTAGAAAGGTCGGCCTGAATAGCCTCACCGATCTTAACATTTCCGTCAGTATTGTTTGTAAGGTATGTAAACTCAACTGGCTGTGTTAAAGCACCTGTGCTTGTATCATATAATCCGATAGACTCAAGAAGCTCTTTAGCCTCCTCAACGTTTGCATCGTAATCTGTTGAGTAGTAATCTTTGTTCTTGAACTCTCCACCGTTACCATCTGAACATCCCTCTGGAATGAATGTTGTAGCGATCTTCTGTCCACCCTGTGCGATTGTGTCAATAATATACTGACGATCGATAAGGAGTGAAATTGCATGTCTGAATACTTTTGCCTGATCTGCATCTAATCCAAGGTCTGAGTAGAGTGAAGAATTGATGTTGAAACCTACATAGTATGTTCCAAGGTTGTCTACTGTGTAGAACTCATCGGATTTCTTAGCATTCTCCATCTCGGCTGTTGGAACAGAGTCGATGAAATCAAGGTCACCATTCTGGTAAGCTGTGTATGCTGTTACTTCATCACTTGTAAGCATGTAGTTAAGTGTCTCAACACTTACACTATCAGCATCCCAGTAGTATGGGTTCTTTACATATACCATGTTTGAATCATGGTTCCATGTCTTAAGTGAGTAAGCTCCGTTTGTCACGAAGTTCTCAGTTGCATCGTTAGCCCAGTCAGAGTTGTTATCAACAACATCCTGATATACAGGCATGAATGATGGGAATGCACATAAATCTAAGAAATATGGTGTTACTGCTGCAAGTTTAACTGTTAAAGTCTTTCCATCTTCAGATGCTACAACGTCATCATCTGCAAGACCTGTTGTCTCATCATATCCTGCGAACATTGCACACAGATAGCTGTAATCTGCTGCTGTATCAGGATTTGCAAGTCTCTTCCAAGAATACTCGAAATCTTTTGCTGTAAGGTCAGCACCGTTAGACCATTTAAGGCCGTCACGCAATGTAAATGTATATGTAAGTCCGTCCTCTGAAACTTCATAGCTCTCTGCACAAGCTGGCTCAAGCTCGCCATCGGCATTATAACGCATAAGTCCTTCGAAACTGTTTACTGCAAGACATCCGCCATCTACAGTACTGTTAAGTGCTGGATCGATGTGATCTGGCTCTGATGACATCCAGATATTAAGCTCTGATGCACCATTTGTCATTTTAGCTTTGTAGAAATATTTCATACCCTCTACTGTAGAGTATACTCCATCTACATAGTCTTTTAACATATACTGGTCATTGTAGTAGTAAAGTGGAATAACACACCATGTATCCATGAGCATATCTTCAGCCTCATGCATAAGCTCTGCACGCTTTGAAAGATCTGCCTCTTTACGGATTGAATCTACTAATGCATCATACTCTGTCCAGTCTACTGCTGAAACTGACTCAGATTTTGAAGTGTCACTAGTTGATTTTGTAGTGGTGCTGCTCCCGCTTCCACAAGCAGTCATGCCTAATGTCATAGCTGCAACGAGAGTAAGTGCTACTAATCTCTTTTTCATTATTCTTTCCTCCTATTGAAATAATGTTATTTGATATATGTTTGAACCGGTATATCATTTATACCACATTTATAATGCTATACCGGCAAAAACCAATTTAAATCAGCTAAATAAATTAGCGGTTCCAGCAGGCAACCATATGACCATTTCCTCTGTCTGTAAGCTCCGGACGCTGTGCTGCACACTGATCTGTTGCATATTTGCAGCGTGAACGGAAAGGACAGCCACTTGGCATATGAAGAGGTGAAGGAACATCGCCCTCAAGTACGATTCGCTTGCTCTCTCTTGCTGTCTTAGGATCCGGAATAGGTACTGCTGAAAGCAGTGATTCTGTATATGGATGAATAGGATTATCCATAAGCTCATCTGCCTCTGCAAGCTCCATCATATGTCCTAAGTACATAACTGCTATTCTGTCTGAAATATGCTGTACTACAAGAAGATCATGGGCAATAAAGAGATATGATAATCCTCTCTGTCTCTGGAGATCTTCAAACATATTTACCACCTGTGCCTGAATGGAAACATCAAGTGCTGAAACAGGCTCATCACATACGATAAACTTTGGATCAACCGCAAGTGCTCTGGCAATACCGATACGCTGACGCTGTCCACCCGAGAACTCATGTGCATAACGTGTAGCATGTTCTGCATTAAGTCCTACTGTTTCCATGAGATCCATAATCATCTCATGTCTTTCATTTTTGCCATTATATAATTTATGAACATCAAGAGGTTCTCCAATGATATCCTCTACTGTCATACGTGGGTTGAGTGATGAATATGGATCCTGGAATACCATCTGCATCTGCTTGCGGTATGGATGCATATTTACATCTATATTTTTCTCGCTGTCAAATAAGACATCGCCATCGAACTCAATACGTCCTGCTGTCGGCTTGTAAAGACGTAAAAGTGTACGTCCTACTGTTGTCTTTCCACAGCCCGACTCTCCAACTAATCCAAGTGTCTCTCCCGGCTTTATCGCAAATGATACATCATCCACTGCCTTAAGCTCCATTTTCTTGAATCCGTCACGTACCGGAAAATACTGTTTTAAATGGTCAACTTTGAGCAGGTACTCCTGATTGCTTTTCTTGTTACTCATTTACTTTTCCCTCCTCGACCATTTTCTTGACATTTACCCAGCATGCTGCAAGGTGGTCCTCACCAACCCATATTTCCTCAGGCTTTTCGCTTAGGCATACCTTCATTGCCTCATCACAACGAGGGCAGAAAGCACATCCTTTAGGCATGTTAAGCAGGTTGATAGGTGTTCCTCCGATAGGAACAAGTCTGTCTTTTGAATTAGACTTTGTAGGGATCGATCTAAGCAGTCCCTTTGTATATTCATGTGCCGGGCTATAGAAAATAGCATCTGCTGTACCTCTCTCGCAAACACGGCCACCATACATAACAATGATCTCGTCACACATCGAAGCGATAACTCCAAGATCATGTGTAACCATAATAATTGCCATTCCAAGTTTCTTCTGTAATGACTGCATAAGTTCAAGAATCTGCGCCTGGATAGTAACATCAAGCGCTGTTGTCGGCTCGTCTGCAATAAGTATATCCGGCTCACAGGCAAGTGCCATAGCGATCATAACACGCTGTCTCATACCACCTGAAAGCTCATGTGGATACTGCTTAACACGTTTCTCTGGCTCATTTACGCCTACGAGCGCGAGCATCTCTATAGCTCGCTCTCTTGCCTGCTGCTTTGTACGATCTGTATGAAGAAGCACTGCCTCCTCAAGCTGATAACCAACCGTAAAAACTGGGTTAAGAGATGTCATAGGATCCTGGAAAATGATAGAGCAGCACTTTCCTCTGAAATCAGCCATTTGTTTTTTGTTCCATTTAGTGATGTCATCACCCTTATATTTTACTGAACCACCGGTGATTCCACCATTGTCAGCAAGTATCTGCATTATCGAATATGCTGTAACGGATTTACCCGATCCGGACTCTCCTACTATTCCAAGAGTCTTTCCCGGTTCAAGATTAAAGCTTACACCATTTACAGCCGAAACATTTCCGTTGTCAGTCTTGAAGGTAGTGTGCAGATCAGATACTTCAAGAACATATTTATTATCTTCCATTCTACTCACTCCTTACTATTTTGATAATTTAGGATCAAATGCATCTCTAAGTCCGTCACCGATCAGGTTAAGTGCAAGTACGATCAGGCAGATCGTAATTGCAGGGAATATAAGACGCAAAGGATAACTCTGTAAACCACCACGCGCTGTATTTGCAAGGGATCCAAGCGAAGGCATTGGAGCCGATACACCAAGTCCGATGAATGACAGATAACTCTCTGTAAAAATTGCAGATGGAATCTGAAGCGCTGTTGTGATGATGATAACTGATAAACAGTTTGGTAATATATGTTTGCGTATAGTACGAGCTGAAGATGTACCGATACATCTGGCCGCAAGTATATATTCATTCTGTTTGATAGTAAGGATCTGTCCACGGATAAGTCTTGCCATACCTACCCAGTAGAGACATCCAAATACTATAAAAAGTGCGATCATATTTACACCGAGTTTTGAGAGTACTGTTCCCTTTATAACTGGTGTAAGTACTTCGTTGAGTACTACTGCAAGTAAAATTATAAGAAGCATATCCGGCAATGAATAGATGATATCAACAATTCGCATCATTACCATATCTACTTTACCCCCGCAGAAACCTGAAACTGAGCCATAAATTATTCCAATAAGAAGTACAAGTATTGAAGCAAATACTCCGACACCAAGTGAAACTCTGGCTCCGTAAACTACACGGATAAAGTAATCACGACCGAGCTCGTCTGTACCAAATATATGTGGGAAAACCTTTTCACCCGCATCTATTTTTACCTGTTCAGCATCACTGTACTGGAAAGGTCCAAGATTCTGTGCTCCCTTTACGATATCTGCATATCCATAAGGCACGATCTTTGGTGCTAAAAGTATTACAAGGATAAGTAATACTAAAACTACGATTGATCCCATCGCAAGAGGATTTTTACGAAGTCTTTTTAATCCGTCTTTTAAAAATGTTGTAGACTCGCCCATGACTTCCTGCTGACGTTTTTCATCATCAGTGGCCTTTGTAAAATCCTGCATTTTGAACTTACTTAGGTCTATCTGTGTTGAAAAAGGGGCTTTTTTCATATCTTCTCTCATTTGTCTATCTCTCCTTAATCAAGCGAAATTCGTGGATCAACAAGCTTGTAAACTATATCAGTGATCAGGTTTGCAAATACCATGATGACAGCAAGGAACAATGTAGTAGCCATGATCATAGTATAATCACGGTTTGTGATACAGCTTACGAACTTAGAACCAAGTCCACCAATATTGAAAATACTCTCTATAACCATAGATCCTGTAAGGATACCACCGATCATAGGTCCTACGTAAGTAATAACAGGAATCAGAGCATTTCTAAGACCATGTACGAAAATAATCTTCTTCTGGCTTACACCTTTTGCTTTCGCTGTTCTGATATAGTCCTGGCCCAATGCATCAAGCATTGATGTCTTTGTAAGACGTGTAATATAAGCCATCGGTGAAAGTGAAAGCGAAAGTACCGGAAGTACTACCATATTGCTGTTTGCACTGAATGCCTGTACCCATCCAAGCTTCATACAGAAGAAATACAGTAACAGTGTAGCTATAACGAATGACGGCATCGACGTGATAAGCGTCACGAAGAAGACTATCACTCTGTCAGGCCATTTATTTCTCATAAGTGCGGCAACTGAACCTAGTACGATTCCTGCAACAATAGCTACAAGTGCTGCAAGAAGTCCAAGCTTTGCAGAAATTGGAAAACTTTCTCCAATGATGTCGGAAATAGGACGCTCAGTTTTTAAGCTGACACCAAAATCTCCATGTAATACGTTTACCATATAGTTTTTATACTGAACTATAAGTGGCTGATCCAGACCGTATCTTGCCTGAAGCTCAGCCATAACAGCTTCACTCTTTGCTTTCTCTGAATTGAATGGTCCACCCGGGATAGCATTCATAGAGAAAAAGGTGATCAGGCTTATTACGAAGATCGTAAGAATTGCAAGTATAATTCTTTTTACAATGTACTTACCCATATTTAATCTCTCCTCTTTGTTTTGTTACAACATTATCACTTTACCACGTCAGAGTTTTTTGTATAATACGCAAAAAAGTGCGAATGACATCTTTGTCATTGCACACTTCAATTCTTGCTACCTAATACACATGTCGCTCTGTCGCGAACAAGCTCTTTTATTATACACAGATTTCAGACTTTGTCAATTAGACATATTTTCCTATATCCCTGGTCTTACCACGAATATTTATTTATATTTTTGGTTATTTTGCCTATATAAGGCATATTTATACAGTTAATTACCTGCATTAATAATTTTTTATACACCGCCTAGTAATTTACTAATATTTTTTCAGAAAACTAAAATATATTTTTAAGTTTCTACAAATATATGATATAATCAAAGTAAAAATTTGTATGGAGGGGGTCGGGATGCTTACATATGATGATGCACTCAATCTGAATTATTATAAAATGACCACATATACCGGCTGGATGGGTGGCATGCGCTTTATCATTAAACGTGAGGAGCCGATCATAAAACCTGCCACAGATGACACACCCGCGGAAAAAGGTGATCCAATATTTCATGTGTGGATATGGCCGGGACCATATATTTTTGATTTGACGGACGATTCGGTCAAAGTGGACAATACATTCCCCTTTACGGAGGATGGCAAAAAAAAATGTGTTGACTGGATAAATGAGACATATGAGGCCCGCATAAAAGAATGGCCTAGACGAAAAACAGATGGCAATTAGGAAGAAACATAGGAAAGTATTATGATACGTATAGATGAACTAACAGCGGAAAGCTTACAGGATTACATCCAGAAAAAAGAATTTATAATATACTTACAACCTCAGTATTCTGTATCCCAAAATACAATTGTCGGAGCTGAGGCTTTGGCCAGATGGATTCACGAAGGGACTTTCATATCTCCGGGTGAGTTTATTCCAGCTATGGAACAAAATGGAATGGTCACCCAGCTCGACAGATATCTGTGGGAATGTGTCTTTTCCTTACAATCCAAAAGACTGCGTGATAAACTGCCAATAGTACCGATTTCTATCAATGTATCACGTGAGGATTTCAGCAAAATCAATGTGTATGAGGCTATGCTCTCTCTAAGCCGGCAATATGACGTATCTCCTGAATACATACATATAGAGATCACTGAATCTGCCTTTGTAAGCGACAACAACACAATCTATAGGTCTATCAGTAAATTAAAAGCTCATGGCTTCATGATTCTTATCGATGACTTTGGAAGTGGATATTCTGCACTCAACATTCTAAAAGATATTGATGCGGATGTTATTAAACTCGATATGAAATTTTTTGATATGACCGAGGAAAATAAAATAAAAGGACGAAATATTATCGATTCAGTCATTCAGATGGCACAGCTCTTAGGGCTAGGACTCATAGCTGAAGGTGTTGAAAATGCCTATCAGCTTGATATATTAAAAGAGGCCGACTGCGATATCATTCAGGGATATTTCTTCTATCGTCCTATGTGTGCAGATGATTTTTGTAAACTCCTAGATGACATGCACAATAACGCTGTCATCACGAAAGATACAAATACATTTAACAAAGAATGCTATGATGAAGCATTTAATCTTATGCTCGAAGGAAAATATGACGATGCACTTACTCTTGCAAAACGCATCCTAACTCAGATCAGCCCCCAGACTGATGCACAGTTGTACTGTGAGCTTGAAAACTTAATCGGCATTATTTATGGTGGAACAGGCAATGACATGATGTCACTTGACCACTATCTTTCTGGGCTTTCCGTAGCTTTGGAAAATGATGTTTCAACAGTATCCGCTCGGATTTACAATAATATCGGAATGGGATATCTTATATTGGGTGATTTTACACATTCAATCGATTTCTTTGAAAAATCACTCAAAGAACAGGAAAAAAATATCGGCACATCGCGCTATAATATGCTTGCTTTCAAGACAAACCTAAATTTGTGCGTATGCTACACCAAGATTAAAAAATATGAAAAGGCAGAAAAATATCTTGACCAGGCGAGAACTTTTCTTGATGATCCGGATATTTCACATCTGCGCTTTCATTATCTATCGATAGAAAGTGAACTGTTTATGAAAACAGGACGTCAGGAATATGTACGCAAAAACTATCCGGCTCTGACAGAGATGATCTTAAATCTTGAAGATGCTTTTAACTTTTGGGACAACTTTGAACGATTGGGAAATATAGCCCTTGAGCTTGAAGACTACGATACCCTAAAAAAAATAATCGACAATATGCAAAAGCAGTTTGAGCAAATTCCTAAAGAAATGATAGAACTGGATATTCTGGTATCTATTCAGGAGTTTAGGCTTGCATATTATGAAAAAATCGGTGATCAGGAAACGCTTAGAAAAGAGGAGCATACATATGTTGCCTTGTGCAAAAAAATGTGTGAGCGGACCTGGAAAGACAGAGCAACGACCATCGATTACAAGATTGAGCTCAAAAAAGAATATGACAATAATGCTGCCCAGCGCAAACAGATCGATATTGACGAACTTACGAAAGTCGGTAACCGCTACAAGCTTGAAAAGGACTACAAGCTTCTACAGAAAAATTCAGACAACAGCGCTACAACGATCGGCATAGGAATAATAGATCTTGATTACTTCAAAGAAGTAAATGAAATTTACGGTCATTTACAGGGCGACCACTATCTGAAAACAATTAGCCAAATAATCAGAAAAATCATAAAAGGGTCCGGAGGAATCTATCGTTATGCCGGTGACGAGTTTGTGGTACTATTAGTAGATGTAGATAAACAAAAAGTAGAACAGATTGCCCGTCAGATCCTTACCGAGACTGAAAACAAGCAACTTGGCAATCAAGCTTCAGATAAAAAGATTCAGACTGTTTCACAAGGATATATCGTGGTGGATCAGTTCAATAATACAGATATCTGGCAACAGCTCTCCTACGCTGACCGTCAGTTATATGCCGTACAGAATAACGGAAAACATAATTATAAGATTCTTGACAAAACAAAGTGTGGGTTGTCTGAGCATATGATTTAAAAAAGCACTTGACGATTGATTAAAAATATTGTACTATACGTTTTGTGGTACATATGGGCTTGTAGCTCAGCCGGTTAGAGCGCACGCCTGATAAGCGTGAGGTCGGAAGTTCGAGTCTTCTCAAGCCCATCTTAAAAAGCTGTAGATTATGTCTACAGCTTTTTTATTGTATATATATTCTGATAAGTCCGTATATATTCTAAGGTATAAAAAAAGTGTTGAAATCAGGTAAAAAAAAATAAGGATTTCAGAAGATAATAAACCTCTGAAACCCTTGATAATAATACGGGCAACAGGACTTGAACCTGCACGGTCTCCCACTAGAACCTAAATCTAGCGCGTCTGC